>NZ_CP147012.1:0-303571 GCF_037126285.1 Bernardetia sp. MNP-M8 | reverse complement strand
ATTAGCTACTTCCGAATTAGTAGAAAAAGTAATCAAAAAACAATTAGAAGCCATAGAAGGCATTTCGCTAGTTGATGCAAATGGACTCAAAGAAAAACAAATTAGTATTTCTCCTAATCTAAAAAAATTACACGCTTTAGGACTTTCTGAAATTGATTTAATTACGAGTATCAAGTCGGCAAACCAAACACTTTCTTCTGTTTCGGTGAAAGAAGGACAGTATCGTTATTTTGTAAAAGTAGCCACTATTTTGGAAGATAAAAGCGATATTGAAAATTTGCCAATTCGATTGAATATAAACTCAAACCAAACCTCTAATTTCTCCAATCAGACTAATTCATTTTATTCTTCTATCAATAATCAGCCAAGAGGAACAATTATTTTATTAAAAGAAGTTGCCAAAATTGAAGTAGAAGAACCTACGCCACAAGGATTTCATTTATTCAATCAAAAAGAGGCTTTTGTCCTAACATTACACAAACAATCTCAAGCACAAATACAAGAACTCACTCCCAAAATAGACCAAACACTAGAAGATTTGAAACAAAATTTTCCAGAATTAGAATTTATCACTACTCAAAATCAAACAGTTTTATTAAATCTAGCTATCGATAATTTGAAAGGTAGTTTATTCATTGGTGGAATTTGTGTTTTTTTTGTTCTTTTTATTTTTATGGGAAACTGGCGTGTTCCTTTGATTATCGGCGTGAGTTTGCCTGTTTCGCTTATTTATGGATTTGGTTTGTTTTATGTTTTTGATGTTTCGATAAATGTAATTTCGCTTAGTGGAATGGCTTTGGGTTTGGGAATGCTTATCGATAATAGTATTATTGTTTTGGAAAATATTGAACAGTTTAGAAACAGAGGTTTTGAGATGAAAGAAGCTGTTGTTTTGGGAGTTCAGGAAGTGATTGCTCCTCTTGTAAGTTCTGTTTTGACTACGCTCTCCGTTTTTGTTCCTTTGATTTTTTTGAATGGTCTTTCAGGTGCGCTTTTTTATGACCAAGCCGTTTCAGCAGGGGCAGTTTTGTTTACTTCTTTGATTGTAGCTTTTTTGATGCTTCCTCATTTTTATTTAATTCTAAACAAAAGTAAAATTGAACCGTCAACGAGGTTTCCAACCGTCGTTGAGGATTTTGAGAAGACCTCAACGACGGCTTTAGCCTCGTTAACGGTTGAAAAAAATAAAGAAACCAAAATTTATAATTTCTTACTTTCATTCTATCAAAAAACATTTCTATTTTTAGAAAAAAACAAGCAACTATTTCTCTCTTTTTCTGTCTTTCTGATTATTTTGCCTATCTTTTTATTTTATCAATTAGAAATTGAAGGTGCACCGAAAATCAATAAAACAGATTGTTCACTTTTGATAGATTGGAATGAACCTATTGATGCAACTGAAAATAAAATCCGTTGTAAACAATTATTAGAAAATTTTTCAAATCAAATTACCTTTTCAGAATCAGATATTGGGCAAAAAAAGTATTTTCTTAAAAACGATAATTCTACACAAATACAAGCTAATTTATATTTATTCTTTGAAAGTCAAAAGCAAAAAGAAATTTCTCAAAATCAAATTTCAAAATGGATTTCTAAAACTTATCCAGCAACAACTTTTGAATTTCTGGCTGCTCCAGATGCGTTTTCACAACTTTTTGTTTCAGAAGAACCAAGTATAGAGTTGCGATTACGAACTACTACACAAAATCAAATTTTAGAATATGCTATTTTTGATTCAATTTTTAATCAAATAAATCTTGAAACCAATAATACAGCACAAAAAGGAAAAGGAACAAGTAGAGAAACCCTTGTTTTACTTGAAATAAATACAGAAAAGGCAGCTTTGTATGGATTTTCACAACAGGATATTTTAGAAAAACTAAAATACGAACTAGGCGAACTTGCAGTTACAGACCTTGTTTCTTTTGGACAAATTATTCCTATTCGTTTCAAAAAAACAAACAAAACGGTAGAAGAAATAATCAATGAAAGTAGTTTGAAGGTAAATACTATGGCATCAAATTTTAGTCAAAATAGTAGTTTGAATTCTTTTCAAAATAATACTCAAATCCCATTGCGTTTGTTCATTGATTTCAAAAAATCTAATTCTTACAATACTCTTACAGCCGATGAATTAGGAATTTATCAAAGCATTTTTTGGGGAAAAATAGAACATATAACATTAAACGACAAACAAAATAAGCAACAAGAAATTAGAAATGAAATGCTGGTTTCTTTTCCAAACCTTCAAACAAGCTGGAAAGGAACATATTTTAGTAATAAAGAAAGTCTAATTCAATTTATCTTTATTTTGAGTATTTCGATAGGACTTTTGTATTTTATTTTGGTAGCTCAATTCGAATCATTTTGGCAGCCTTTATTAGTCTTGCTTACCCTTCCTTTGGGAATTAGTGGTTCACTTTTGTTACTTATTTTTTCTCAAACGTCGCTTAATACCATGGCTGCTATCGGAATTATTGTGATGTTGGGAATAATGGTAAATGATGCAATTCTGAAAATTGATACGATAAATAGACTTAAAAAAGAAATGTCTTTATACGATGCTGTTCATGAAGCAGGAAAATTGCGTCTGAAGCCTATTTTAATGACTTCAATTACTACTATTTTGGCAGTTTTGCCTATTTTATTTTCAGAAGGATTAGGTGCAGACCTCCAAAAACCATTAGTTTGGGTAGTTGTGGGAGGTCTTTCAGTTGGAACAATTACGGCACTTTTTTTTATTCCAATGGCGTATTTTGAAATTGCTAAGTATCGAAACTAAATCGAAACCTTATAGGTTTAAAATGAAAAATGAATAATTTTTTATCTCCATTTCGGATTGTACTTTGCTTTTTAGTGTTCGCACTTTTAGGCATTTTTGTTATTCCTTTTTTGAAAGTAGAATTAAATCCTTCTCCCAAACTCCATTCATTGACAGTTCGTTTTTCTTTGTCTAATGCTTCTCCAGAAATACTTGAGAATCAAGCGACTGCACCGCTTGAAAATGCACTTTCTAGTATTACCCATCTCAAAGAAATTAATTCAGTTTCAAATTACAATCAAGGACAAATTACGCTCAAATTTGATAAAGAAACTGATTTACAACTCAAAAAATTTGAGGTTTCGATGCTCATTCGGCAGGTTTATCCAACTCTTATTTCTTCGCTTTCTTATCCTTTAGTTGAGGTTTCGGACGGACAAAACAAACAAGAAAAAATCCCTTCTCTCACTTATTCTATCAATGCTCCTTTTTCAGCTTTCGAAATCAAAAGCAAGCTGGAAAGCACAATAAAGCCTTATTTTTCGTCTATTTCAGAAATTGAAGAAGTAGAAATAAAAACACCTTCCAATCAAATCTTGAAAATAAAATATAATCAAGACAAACTAAATACCTATAATCTTAATGAACAAAGATTAAAACAAAAATTACAAACGCTTATAGAAACTAGTTATTTAGGTTTTTATTCTTCTACAAACAATTTCACTAATTTTTGGGTACAAGTTCCACCTTCTTTTTCTGTTTCTTATTTAAATAATCTTATTTTATCTCAAAAACCTCTTATTCGTTTTGCTGATGTTGCGACTTTTGATTTTGTAGAAGATATTCCAACTTCTTTTTATAGAATTAATGGACAAGATGCAATTACACTTTCGTTTTTTGTGCGTTCGGAATCGAATAAAATAAAGGTAGTCAATGAAATAAAATCAAAATTAGAAAGTCTAAATTTGCCAAAAGAATATCAAATTTTTAAAGAATATGACGAAACGGAATATTTAGAAAAAGAATTGGATAAGACCTACAAACGAGCTTTTTTGTCTGTTTTAATACTCTGTTTTTTTGTGCTTTTATTGGAGCGAAATATAAAGTATTTGTTTGTTTTGCTTTCTAGTTTGGTTGTCAATGTTTTGATTACTGCTTTATTTGCTTATTTTTTGAAGATAAATATTCATTTGTATTCTCTGGCTGGAATTGCTATTTCTTTCGGACTTATTTTGGACAATGCTATTGTGATGCTCAATGAATTGCATCATACTTCTAAAAATCAAACCAATTCTAAAACAAATAATTTGTTTTTAGCTCTCTTTGCAGCTTCTCTGACTACTATTTCAGCTCTTTTACTTGTTTTTTTCTTACCCAAAGAAGACCAAAAAAATCTGTTAGATTTTGCTTCTATTGTTGCTCTAACGATTTTTGTTTCTCTGCCTATTGCCCTTTGGTTTACGCCTTCTTTGTATTTACTTTTGTTTAAATCAAATTCTTTTCCTCTTGTTTCTTTTAATAAAAATAAAAGAAATTTCACAAAAAAGCGAATTACATTTTACTTTTTTAAAGGTTACATTTTTAGTATTGAATTTTTACAACGATTCAAAAAAACCGTTATTTTTGCTCTAATTCTTCTTTTTGGAACTCCTATTTTTCTTCTTCCTCCAAAAATTGATGAGAAACAAGATGAGATTACTTTTTATGGTAATTTGTATAACCAAACCATTGGTTCAAAACTCTATCAAGAAGAAATTAGACCTCATTCTGATGCTTATTTGGGTGGAATGTTACGACTTTTTGTGCGTTATGCGTATGAGAAATTTTCATATAGAGAAGCCGAACAAGTCCAGCTTTATGTCGAAGCCAAAATGCCAGAAGGAACTACTATTTTACAAATGAATGAAGCATTAAAGACAATAGAAGATTTTTTAAAATATGAAAAGAATGCAAATAAAAATGTAGAAAAATTTGTAACGCAGGTTTATACAAGGCAGGGGCGACTCATTATTTCTTTTTCTAAAAAACAGGAAAAGAGTAATTATCCCATTCAATTAAAAAACAAACTTATTGCTCGTTCGATTGATTTGGACGGTGTAAAATGGAATATTTATGGAGTAGGACATCAAGGTTTTTCAACTCCTGACCAAACAAAACTGACTTCTTTTAGAGTACAATTAAAAGGCTATAATTATCTGCAATTAGAACAAGAAGCTGACAAATTAGCGCAAAAATTACTTACTCACAAACGCATTCAAGAAGTAAATATTAATGAGAGACACTCTTACTTTGAAAAAACAGATAAAGTAATTTTCTTAAATCCTAGCCTCAATCAACTAGCTTATCAAAATCAAAGTATTTCTACTCTGATTAGTTTTTTAGAACAAAAAACTCCTTCTGCGTATTCAGAAATGTATTTGCTTTATCAAAATGGACTGATTCCTACCAAAATTGAAGATGATAAAGCAAATGATTTTTCATTGTATGACTTAAAAAATGGAAATTTAGAAAATAATAGTGATTCAAAAAATACACAGATTCCTTTTTCTACCTTTTCTACTCTCAAAACGCAAGTTTCGGCTAATTCCATTTATAAAAAAAACAGGCAGTATTTACGAATTGTGGGTTATGATTATTTTGGAAGTGAGCATTTTGGACAAACTCATTTAGAAAAAACCTTAGAAGAATTTAAACCCACTTTGCCCTTAGGTTACAGTTTCAAACAGCTTGAGAATAATTTTTATTCTTCTGAAAAAGCACAAAAACAGTATGGACTTTTAGGCATTTTGATGCTTTTGATTTTCTTCATTTGTAGCATTTTATTTGAAAGTCTTCGTCAAGCATTTTTGATTTTATGTGTTGTACCTCTTTCTTTTATTGGAATATTCATCACTTTCGGAGAGTTTCAAATTTATTTTGACCAAGGTGGTTATGCTTCTTTTGTGTTGGTGGGTGGGCTTTGTGTAAATGCGTCTATTTTTATTATCAATGATTATAATTTCCTTAAAAAACAGAAAAATAATCGAAACGCATTTTATAAAGCGACTTTCAAAAAAGTAGTTCCTATTTTATTGACTGTGATTTCTACTTTTTTGGGTCTAACTCCTTTTTTATGGGAAGGACAAAGTGAAATATTTTGGTTTTCTCTTGCAGCAGGAACAACTGGAGGACTTATTTTCTCCCTCTTCTGTGTGTTTTTTGTATTACCTATTTTTTTTATAGAAAAAGAAGAAAATAAAAGGTTTAGATAGATGATTGCTTTTGTCAAAATGGCTTTTTCTGACTAAATTACTCTTTATTATAAAAATAAATCCTCAACAACAGTCTTAACCTTGTTGATGGTTGTATAAAACTGTTTATGAAAAAATCTACAAAAAAAACGTTTCTATTCTCTTTTTCAATTATTGTCATTCTGTCTATTACTTTTTTTACTACAGGTTGTGTAAGCTGGTGGCAAGACTGGAATGCTCCCAAAACAATGCTTCAAAAACGAAAATTGATAGAATCTAGTTTGGTTTTGCTTCATAATAAAAATAATTACATTCCTCTGCAAAATCTTTCTAAAGATAGAAAAGCAGTTGTAAGCATTGCAAAAAAATCATTTTCTGTTTTTGAATCAACCATAAATTTGTATGCAGATTTTACGACTGTTCATATTGCTCCTTCTGAGGATTCTTTAAAATTGGCTGCCGATTTTCAGAGTTTGGATAATTTTAATGAAATTGTTTTTTTGATAGGAAAAAATGAAAAACAAGATTCTATCTCTAGTTTTATAGCTCGTCAAATTGCTGTTTTAGCTTCTGCAAAACCTGTTTCTGTGGTTGTTTTTGAGAATAGAAATTTTATAGAAAGAAATCAAAATGAACTCTTAATTACAAATGCACTTCTTTTTTGCCCTGTTTATAATTCAATTTCGGAAGAATTATCCGCTCAGCTTATTTGTGGTGGAGTAGCTGCACACGGAATTTTGGAAAATGAAATTCTACCTAGTTTCAGACAAGAAACAGGAATATTCACAAAAAAAAATAGACTAAAATATACAATTCCAGAAGAAGTAGGAATAAAATCGCAGGATTTGCAGCTTATAGATACGCTAGTTTTGGAGGCAATGAACGCTAAAGCAATGCCAAGCGCACAAGTTTTGGTAGCTGTAAAAGGAAATGTTATTTATCAAAAAGCTTATGGTTTTCATACCTACGATTCTGTTACAAAAGCCGAAAAAAGTGATATTTATGATTTGGCTTCTGTTACCAAAATTTTGGCTTCAACGGCTGCTTATATGGCTATTTATGATCAAAATCGTTTGCCTTTAGATTCTACTTTATCGTATTTTTTGCCGTTTTTTGAAGGAACAAATAAAGATACGCTAGTTTTGAAAGATATTCTGACACACCAAGCGCAACTCACACCTTTCATTGATTTTGGACACAAAGAAACACGAAATCATAAAGTTTATCCAAGAGAAATTTTTAGAACTCAAAAAGAAAAAGGATTTGAAACGCAATTATCAGATAATCTTTTTATAAAGACAGATTATTACAAAGAGAATATGCTCAAAATTATTGGAGATTCGAAGCTGTTGCCTACAAAAGAGTATAAATACAGCGATTTGGGTTTTGTTTTAGCTCCTGAAATTATAGAAAGACTTGTACAACAAGAGTTTAGTAATTTCCTTCAAACACATTTCTATAAACCTTTATCTGCTCCTACACTTACTTTCAATCCACTAGAAAAATTCTCAAGAAGCCGAATTGTTCCGACAGAAAGAGATTCTCTTTTTAGAAATACATTGGTTTGGGGAAATGTTCATGACGAAGCTGCTGCTATGCGTGGAGGTGTTTCAGGTCATGCAGGACTTTTTGGAAATGCCAATGATGTAGCTAAAATTTTACAGCTATTTTTGAATGGAGGAAGTTACGGAGAAACTACTTTTTTCAAGCCAACTACAATTGCAGAGTTTACACGTTGTCAGTTTTGTGAGGATGGAAACCGAAGAGGATTAGGTTTTGATAAACCACTTTTAGAATGGAGTCCGAATGGAAATACAGCAAAAGATGCCTCTGCGCTGAGTTATGGGCATTTTGGTTTTACAGGAACAATGGTGTGGGTTGATCCTGCAACTGAAATGATTTTTGTTTTTCTGTCTAATAGAGTTTATCCCACAAGAGAAAGCAAAATGCTCATGAACCTTAATACTAGAACGAGAATACAACAAGTGATTTATGATGCAATGAAAAATTAGGAAGTAAAAAAACTCTTTTCTAAATACGAGCAATTCTCTTGTACATAATTTGAGTTATTTATAATTTTATATCAAATCATAATTCTATGAAAGATAACTTTTCTCAGCACTCTAAAAGTTACTCTATTTATCGTCCTTCTTATCCAAAAGAAGTTTTTGAAATTATCTATTCTTATTTGGATAAAAAACAAAATGCTTGGGATTGTGGGACTGGAAATGGACAGGTAGCTGATAAGTTGGCACAAGATTTTGAAAAGGTGTTTGCTACAGATATAAGTCAGAATCAAATCAAAAATGCTGTTCAAAAAGAAAACATAGTTTATTCCATCGAACAGGCAGAAAACTCTTCTTTTAAATCTGATTTTTTTGATTTAATTATTGTAGCACAGGCTATTCATTGGTTTGATTTTAATAAATTTTATCAAGAAGTAAGCAGAACACTCAAAAAAGAAGGAGTTTTTGTAGTTTTAGGATATGGCAAGTTAGAAGTTAATGAAAAAATTGATGCCATCATTAACAAATTGTATTATGATATTTTGGGTAAATACTGGGATAAAGAAAGAAAATACATTGATGAAAGTTATCAAACAATTCCTTTTCCTTTTAAAGAAGTAGAGCAGAAAAAAAATAAGAAATTATTTAATGAGCTAGAATGGACATTAGAAAACTTGATAGGATATCTGAATACATGGTCGGCTGTAAAACATTATAACAATCAAAATTCAAGTAATTTAAAAAATGATGCCATAGAAATAATTTATCAAGATTTAGAAAATGCATGGAAAGGTAAAGAAGTCAGAACAGTGAAATTTCCAATATTATTGAGAATAGGCACAATTACAAATAAATAACTTCTTAAAAGTCAGATGCTTACATTTTTGTCATAAATAATCAATGATTTATAATCAAAAAGGGAACTTTAAGAGAGGCTAAAAGGGTTGAGATTGCATAATTACAGCAGAAATTTTAAAAATAGATTAATTCTAGTATTAAAAAATTACAATAAACTTTTAATTTTTAGTCTAATAAAAAGCCGTTTTTGGTGTAATTATAGAACACTTGAAAGTAAATGAAGAAAAATATCAAAAAAAATGTTAAATTTTGAGTTTTTCATGTGCATTTTTTGAGTTTTTAGCGTCTTATATATAGATGACAAAAAAAATAAAGGAAATGCTAAATGCAACCAAAACATAACTTTTTGAGTCTTCTAATTATAAGGACTATAACACAGTTCACTTACTTATTCTTAAAAAATACAACTATTAAATTCTACTTATCATGACAACCACAATCTTAACTTGGGTAAAGCCATAATTACTTAGCGAATCATTTGGTTTTTTTATAAAAATACAAAAAGCCTTATAGATTCTAAACCTTCTAAACTACCATACAATTTATGAAACAAATTTTATGCGTATTGCCTCTACATATTGAATCAAATAACTAACTACTTCTTAGATTTTTACAATTTTTGAAGTAGTTTTTTTATGTTTAAATTATTGGTATTTGAGCCAGTTAAGATAAGCCCATAAAAAAACCATTTCTTATACAAACAAGAAATGGTATTTTAATTTATGATAAGCGAAAATGAAACAAAACTGTAGTTGGCGCAAAAAATTGATAAGTCAATAGATAATTAAAAATTACAAACTGAAAAGATAAAACTACAATTACATTCACATTTCCGACGAAATGGCAAGTTTGCCTTACACTATTAAGACCCAACGAATCATAAAAGGGTTGCACAAAGCTATGTTTTTTCCTGAAAAAATCAAAATAAGTGTTTTGAAACCTTTAATTTGTCTATAAACCGAGTGATTTTAGAAAGGCTTCTTGTTTTGGCTCTCTTTTTAGAAAACTCTTAATTTGGCTCATTTCATCTTCACTTCCACCTTTAGAAAGGACTTTATCTACATACATTTTACCTACTTTTGGATTTAATAATCCTGCCTTTTCAAATACAGAAAACATGTCTTCAGCATATACTTTTGCCCATAGATAGCCATAATATCCTGCTGCATAGCCCATTAAATGACCAAAGCCTGAAGGAAAATCAGTTTCTTCTACTGGTGGAGTAAGTGTAATTTGTCGTTGAAGTGTATTGAATAATTCGTTTGGAGATGCATCTACAAGGGGATCATACGTATCGTGTAAAGTAAGATCAAATGTTCCATATAAAATTTGTTGAAGAGTAAACAAACCCGAACCTACATTTTTTGCAGCCACCATCTTATCGAAGAGTTCTTTTGGCAACACTTCTCCTGTTTTGTGATGAAGTGCAAATTCTTTCAAAATGTCATAATCCCACGCCCAGTTTTCGAAAAGTTGTGAAGGAACTTCTACAAAATCTCTCGCTACATTTGTTCCTGCAAATGCTGCTAAAGGAGATTGTGTAAGAAGCTGATGCAAACCATGACCAAACTCATGAAAAACAGTTGTTACTTGGTCGTGTGAAAGAAGCGAAGGAGAATCAGACGTAGAAGGAGGAAAATTACAAACTAATGCTGTATGAGGAGTTTGGTATCCTCTCTCAGTCTCTCTACCTGAAACCAAACCAAAACAAGCTGCATGACTGTATTTATTAGGTCTTGGATACAAATCCAAATACATTTTTCCAACAACTTTATTCTTTTTTCGCACTTCATATACAATTACATCCTCATGCCAAACAGAATGATGATACATTTTGATAAAATCAATTCCGAAAAGATTTTTACAAATATTAAAAATTCCTTTAAAAACATTGTTTAACTCAAAATATTGTTTGACTTCTTCTGAATTGAGATTGTAGTTTTTCTCCAAAAGAATATTGTTATAATAACCTGTTTCCCAGCCTTGTAACTCTTCTTTTCCTTCTGCTATACTTAGAAGTTCCTTGTAGTCTTTTTCTGCTTTAGGTTTTACTTTTTTTGTTAGTTCTTCTTCAAAACTCCAAACAGTATCAGGCGTTTTTGCCATTCTTTCTTCAATGACATATTGAGCATAGGTTTTGTAGCCCAATAGGTTTGCCATTTGCTTGCGTAGAGCTATTGTTTTGATAAGAACTCCTGTATTTTTTGGATTTCCTCTATTCAGATATTTTATATATAGTTCTTTACGATATTTTTCATTTTTTGCATAGCGCATAAATGGACGATAAGAAGGAGAATCTAATGTAATTTTATACATTCCATTTTCCATTCTATGACGATTTTTGTAGTCTTCTGGAAGTCCTTCTATATCATCTTCTGAAATAATAATCTGATCTTGATGCTCTGCAATATTTCTTGAAAACTCATTAGAAAGGTCAGATAACTGGTCTTTCATGGTTCGTAATATATCTCTATCTTGTTGGACAAGCGCAAAACCATTGCGTTCGAATTCTCCAACGGTTTCTTTTATAAACTTCTTTTTATATCCTTTTAGCCAACGAGCATCATCAGATTGACTATATTTTTTGATAGCTTTATATAATTCTTCATTAAGGGAAAGACTGTTTCCGTATCTTTGCAATACTTGTACGCTCTGATTGGCTTGTTTATATACCTTTTCATCAGAAGAAGTATGTGCTAAAAGAAAAATAATTCCTGAAATACTGCTTAATTTGTGGGTTAGTTCATCCCATTTTTCCATTTTCATTTCGAAAGTCTGAGTATCGCCTCCCAAAATAACAGCTAAGGTAGCATCAGATTTGCGAATGATTTTGTCAGTAATATATCGAATGCTTTTGGCATCAATTTCTTCAAAATTGGGGGAAGAATAAAAAAACTCAAAATAAGACTCCATAGAAGATTGTTGTAATTGAAATAGTTTGTTTTAATAATATTTTCAAATTATGTAGCAGTGTTTAGTAAACTGATTAAATAATTTTGTGCCACTATTTAACATTTTTATAAGTAAGTATGTTTTTAATTAATTTTACAGTTAATTTTTAATTTAAAAAATCCTATATTAAAAACCATTTTTCAATGATTTTGCTTGTAGATAGTGTGTTTTTTGGGTTAAATCTTTGAACGTTAATATACAATTATTCATATTTTAAACTCATAACTCATTTATTCTTTCTTTTTATTTAAAAACACTACTTAAATGAATTGTCTAGTAAAAGTACGCCAAAAAAATTAATTTAGTATACTGATTAACCAATAAAACACACATTTGTAATTTATTTTTATATTTATCGTCTTTAAACCGTTGTTTTTTTGTTGTATGGCGATTAAAAATCACTCAGTTATTACATTATACTTTTTATTTTCTTAAAACTCATAAAAAACACAGATGGCTCTTAATCGAATTTGGATAGGTTTTTTTCTCATTGCTTTTATCTTTGCAATCTTTCAGCTTTTTAATGGAGATATAGAAGTTTTCTCTAAGATTACCAATAGCACGTTTGAAAGTGCAAAAACTGGTTTTGAAATTTCTCTTTATCTGACAGGGGCAATGGCTCTGTGGTTAGGAATTATGAAAATAGGTGAGCAAGCTGGAGCAATTGAAGTATTGGCAAAATTGGTTAGTCCACTTTTTAGACATCTTTTTCCAGAAGTTCCCAAAAATCATGGTGCTGTGGGGGCAATGTTAATGAATTTTTCAGCTAATATGTTAGGTTTGGATAATGCAGCTACACCTCTAGGATTAAAAGCAATGGAAGAACTACAATCCCTTAATCCAAAACCTGAAACAGCTAGTAATGCACAAATTATGTTTTTGGTGTTGAATACTTCTGGACTGACTATTATTCCTGTTTCTGTTATGGTATATAGAGCGCAGGCAGGTGCAGTTAATCCTGCTGAAATATTTGTTCCTATATTGATAGCCACTTTTTTTGCTACATTAGCTGGTATTTTGGCTGTCGGAATTAAACAGAAACTCAATCTCTTACACCCTGTCGTTATTGCTTATTTGGGAGGACTTACTGCTTTCATTTCAATCATCACTTGGTTTTTTAGCACATTGCCACAAGAAAAAATTAGTCTGTATTCTTCTGTTGCAAGTAATTTTATTTTATTTGGTGTAATGGTCAGTTTTATTGCTTGGGCTGCTTTTAAGAAAGTAAACGTCTATGAAACCTTTATTGAAGGCGCAAAAGAAGGTTTTTCGATTGCCATAAAAGTAATTCCTTATTTGGTTGCTATGCTTGTGGCTATTGGCGTTTTTCGTGCTTCGGGTGCAATGGACATGCTAATTTCTGCTGTAAGTTGGTTTATTTCTCTTTTTGGTTTTGATACACAATTTGTAAAAGCTCTTCCTGTTGCTATTATGAAGCCTCTTAGTGGAAGTGGTGCAAGAGGACTTATGATTGATGCTTTTACTACTTACGGAGTAGATTCTTTTGTTGGAAAAGTAGCTGCAACACTTCAAGGCTCAACGGATACTACATTTTATGTTTTGGCAGTTTATTTTGGTGCTGTCAATATCAAAAATACAAGATATGCTGTTAGTTGTGGTCTGATTGCCGATGGGGTGGGAATAATTGCTGCTATTCTGCTTAGTTATTTGTTTTTTGCTTAGCAAAGTTTAGCTGCATATTTAGTTTTTCAAAACTTAATACAATACTTCCTTACACAATGATTCGAATAAATTTGTATTTATTTCAATAGAATTTAAAAATTAACTTTGAGCTTTTCTTGTGCAAATCATTTGTCGTTTAAGTCTTATGATTTAGAAAAGCCAATATACTTATTCTTCATCTTCCCAAACGGCAAGGCATTTTTTGTCTTGCCAAAATTTCTCTAAAGTCATTTTAGGATTCAAAACTACTTTTATGGTCAATGGACTCAAACGAACACTTATTTTGTGAGAAGATTCTCCAAATGTTCCAATATCTACCACTTCATTTCCTTTTAACTCCAAATTATTTCTATTCAAATAACTCATAATAGCAGGAACTTGTAAATCTACTCCTCCAGTAGCTTTTGCATGTGGATTTTCTAAAAGTTTGGCAGTTTGTATCAATTCCTCCAAATCATTAGGATTGTTTTCAAAATGCTGTTCGTAGCTTTTATAATAAATACTTTCTAGCGCATCTTCTTGTGAAACAAACTCGCCATCAATTACATAACCTATCAGCCAATTATCACCATATTTTTTATCCCATTCTCTCTGTCTTTTTTGTCTTTGTTTGAGATTTCCTGCTTTTCCAATTTTTTGTTCTACAATTTTCCAACTCATTGATAGTTTATTTTTTTTTGATAGAAAATGATTGTAGTTAGGAAACTGTTTTTTTGGTGGGAAAGGTTCAAATAAAAATCAATTCAAAATTTCTAGAATTTTCTCATCTGTTTCTCTTGCTTTCCATTTTTCTAAAATATCAAGAGCAAGAACATCATTTGGTTTTATTTCTAAATACATTTTGAGAGAATGAGCTTTCAATGGTTTTGTAAATTCAAACTTTTTAGAGTACTTCCCTTCCTTAACTCGCTTTTCTGAAATAACAACATCAAGGAAATAATAACAGTAATTATTTACTAATGGATTATTTTGTTCATACAAATCTTTGATAAGATAAAAACTACGTAAATAAGCCCAGTTATTATCTTTCACTATACTGCGAGTAATTAATCTAGAAAGTAATGAGATGACTAGAGGTTTATCTCTTAGAGCTGAAAGATATTTCATGTAAATGTGTCCATACGAACCAAACTTACCTTTCTTTTCAAAAGCCTTTTCAATAAATTCAATATTCTCTACCTCGTCAAAAAAATCTGGATACTTTACTAATACTTTCATTGCTTCTATAGAATACCAGATATGACACTCCTCAATTATACTTTTAAGTTTATCAACATGATTTTCTATTTGAGACACTCCAATCAGTTCAAAGGTAGCTTTTACCCAAGCATATTCCCAATTCTGACCAGAGGTATATTTATCTAATTTTTCTTTTATAGAAACAGGACATTTTTGTGGATTATCATAAATATTAAAAAGGTGTGATTCCCATTTTCTCTTAAACTTTACTGTTTCATCTACTTTAATATCTTCTAGTATTCCTTCTGAATTATCAATCATTGAAGTAATTGTCTTTTCAATATTACGATAAGTTCTATAAAAAATAAAGCGAACAAGTAATTGAATAATTCTTTTCATAGTCTGTTTTGGAGTTTTAGAAAACATCAATTTACTGCTAAAATTTCATTTTTAGTAAAAAACCACCTCTAAAAACAAAAAAATAGTTTTCAATGGTGGTTTTTACTTAAATCATCTGACAGTTTAGAAACTGTCAGCTACATAAATTACTATTTAGGCACAGGAAAACCTCTATCTCTCATCAGAGCTTCCATATTTGCTTCACGTCCTCTAAATGACTTGTAGGCTTCGGCTGGGTCTATGGCATTTCTCGGTGCAAACAAATATTTTACTAATTTATCAGCCATTTCTTTGTCATAAAAACCGTCTGGAGCTTCTGCAAATGCTTCGGCAGCATCAGCCGTCAAAACATCAGCCCACATATAGCCGTAATATGCTGTTGCATAGCCTTCTCCTGAAAAAACGTGTCCAAAATGTGGCGTTCTGTGGCGCATCACTAATTGTTTTGGCATTCCTAATTCTTCCAATGTTTCTTTTTCAAACTTATCTACATCAATATTCTCTGGATCTGCAAGGTGGAATTTCATATCCATGATAGCAGAAGCCAAATATTCAGTTGTAGAAAAACCTTGATTGAAAGTAGATGCTTTCTTGATTTTGGCAACTAACTCTTTTGGCATTGGCTGACCAGTTTTATTATGAACCAAATAGTTATTAATAACTTCGTCAGTAGATAACCAACGCTCTAAAAGCTGTGATTGAAATTCTGTATAATCTCTAACACCACCATTCAAAGTTGGATATTTTACATTTGACGAAAGAGCATGAAGTGCATGACCAAACTCATGAAAAAATGTAGTTGCATCATCCCAAGAAACTAAAAGAGGTTGATTTGGTGCAGGTTTTACAAAATTTGAATTGTTGGAAGCCAAAACATTTTTATTTCCATCAAAGGTTGTATGACTTCTATAACTTGTTGCCCATGCTCCCGAACGCTTTCCTTGTCTAGCATACGGATCAAGATACCAAAGTCCGATATTCTCGCCTGTGTCTTTGTCAGTTACTTCCCAAACTTTCACATCTTCATGAAAAACAGGAACAGAACCTTCAGGAACTGGCGTAAATTTGAAATTAAACAAACGACCTGCTACATAGTGCATTGCTTCAGTAAGTTTGTCAAGTTGTAAATATTGTTTTACTTCGTCTGAATCCAAATTATATTTATCTTGTCTTACTTTTTCAGCATAATAACGATAATCCCAAGGTTCAATAGTAATTTTGTCTCCGTTTTTATTGGCTACAGCTTGCATATCTTTTACTTCTTCATCCACTCTAGCAATAGATGCCTTCCAAACTGTTTCCATCAAATTCATTGCATTTTCAGGAGTTTTTGCCATACGGTCTTGCA
The DNA here is from genome assembly GCF_037126285.1 of Bernardetia sp. MNP-M8. NCBI lineage: Bacteria > Pseudomonadati > Bacteroidota > Cytophagia > Cytophagales > Bernardetiaceae > Bernardetia > Bernardetia sp. MNP-M8. The sequence continues at coordinate 287,155 of NZ_CP147012.1, read as the reverse complement.
AACGCCATTCTGCAAAGTTTTTATAACCCAAAAGCTCAACACGCTCTCTACGTAATTTTAAAATTTCTGCAATAATTTTATTGTTGTCGTAGTCATCACCATTATCTCCTCTTGAATAATAATTTTTCCAAACCTTTTCACGCAAATCTCTTTCAGTAGAATATGTCAAGAAAGGATCCATTGAAGAGCGAGTATTTGTGATGGCATATTTTCCTTCTTGTCCATTATCAGCAGCAATTTTTGCAGCCGATTTGATAAAACCTTCTGATAAACCTCCCAATTGATTTTCATCAATATAAGTAATATAACCTTCTTCATCGTGCAAAACATTATTCGAAAACTTAGTGTAAAGTGTAGAAAGTTCTTTGTCAATAGCTGCATATCTTTCTTTTTTCTCTGGACTAAGTTCTGCTCCATTCATTTCAAAACCTTTATAAGTTAGCTCTAAAACTCGTTGTTTGTCTGCTTCTAAAGGAGTAGTTTGAGAATTATCGTAAACTGTTTTGATGCGTTGAAATAATTTTTCGTTTTGAGAGATTTTAGAACTAAACTCTGAAAACTTAGGTGATAATTCTTCATCAATTGCTCTAAATTCTGGTGAAGACATGTTACTACTCCAAATTCCATAATAATTGAAAGCTCTATCTAGTTCTTTTCCTGCACGTTCCATTTCTTCAATCGTATTTTCGAAAGTAGCAGGTTCTGGATTGTTGGCTATTTTTTCAATATCAGCCAAATTCATTTCCATTCCCTTAATCATAGCAGGCTTAATGTCTTCCAATTTCATCTTATCAAAAGCAGGAACACCACCATAATCGCCTGTCCATTTTTGTAATAATAGATTTTCTGTTGTTGCTTCTTCTTTTGTTTCTGTATCTTCTTTTTTTACTTCTTGTTTACACGCTGTAAAAGCAGATAAAGTAAGTAGTAAAAATAGAAATTGTTTTGTTGCTTGTTTTATCATGTTTGTAAATTATAGGTTTAATAAAATTGAATTTTTTCTTACAACTTTAAATTTAGTTATACTTTTGATAAAATTAGGACAATAGGCTATTTAAAATGGATTTATTAGGTTTTTTTGTGAATGTAGAAATGGAATGACTTCTAATTTAGAAAATAATTATTTTATAAATAGGCTTAATTACCTACCTTCTTTTTCTATTAAATTCAGGAAAACATTGAACACCAATAGCACCACCGAGCCATTCTAAAGCGACATCTTGCTTATACAAAATATACCTACAACTATCATTATAATTGTTAGTCAAACTATCTAGAACTGGTTCATCAAATAAATTATAAAAATACATTCCCATTCCATGTCTTTGAAATCCAATCTGACAAGGTGTACCACTTTGAACAGAAATACAACCTGCTTTATCTAATTTTCGCTTTAAAGAATCAGTAGTTTTATAGCTCCAATTTAAACCATTGAATAAATCCTCTTCCTTTACTGACTTTGTACCACTAATATCTAAAGAAGGATCATACTTCCCGTCAGTTCTTACGTAAAATCTACTTATGGAGTAATTTTCAAATTCAATTTCTACAACTTTATTTTTGGGAAGCCTAGAATTAATAAACTGTTCAACTTCACGAATCTCTTTTGATTTCTCCTCATAATTTACAACTAATTCTTCATAGCTTGAAGAATCAAATTGAGCAAACAGAACTATTAGAGCTACTATCGCACCAACGATATATAAGGCAAATCCTCCTCCTACAATTATTAGTATCCATTTAACTATTTTCATTTCTTACACAATAAATTATTTGATTTATTTTTCTTACAACTTTAAATTTAGCTATACTTTTGATAAAATTAGGACAATAACATTTTTAGAATGAATTTATCAAGCTTTTTTACTTTAAAATATAGGAATAAAAAATAGCACAATAAATTCTTCTCAAGAAAAGGTGAAAGGCAAAAAAACAAACCAAATCTAATTCAAAAAGGTTAGCATAGTGATTTCAATTCTTCAATTTTTTTAACTGGATGTTATTATGCTTACAAAAAAATCTGCCTTTCTATCTGTATTTTTCTTTGCTTTATTTATTAATTCTTCTTTTGCTCAAGAAAATAAAATTGATTTGCCTCAAATAAATAAAGAACGTCTTTCACTTCAAAAAAACTCTATGTATGTTTTGGGAGGTTGGTCGGTTGCTAATTTTGCATATAGTGGAGCAACCCTAGCAGCAGGAGTAAATAATGGAGAAGACAAATATTTTCATCAGTTTAATATCTATTGGAATACTGTCAATTTTGCTTTGGCAGGAAGCAGTCTTTTATTTGCAAAAAAAGCTACAGATTTGAATTATGCAGAAACTATAAAAGCCTATCATTCGACAGAATCTCTTTTTTTGCTCAACACAGGGATTGATGTGGGATATATGGCAGCAGGATTATATTTGAGAGAACGGGCAAAAACTGAAACAACTATAAAAAATACAAATCGTTTTTTAGGGTATGGGAAATCACTTATTTTGCAAGGAGGATTTTTATTTATTTTTGATCTGACGGCTTACTTTCTTAATAAAAGACAATCAAAAGTTTTGTATGATATTCCTGTTTCGCTTTCACTTGCTCCAAATCAAATGAGAGTTACTTATACTTTTTAGAATAATACAGAATAAAAAAACACCTTTTTAATTCTATAAAGATTAAAAAGGTGTTTTTTATATTTTGAGAAAATCAAGTTTTGATTACTCTTCTTCGCTAGAAGAAGCATCATCAGCTTTCTTTTCTTCTGTTTGCTCTGCAGTTGCTTCAGAAGAAGCTGTTGCTGTGTCAGAAGATTTTTTCTTCTTACGACGACCACGACGAGTACGTCCTGAAGTGCTTGATTCTTGTAGCATAAGCTCGTTATAATCTACAAGTTCAATAAAGCAAACATCAGAGTTATCGCCTGCACGAGACAAACTAAGTTTGATAATGCGTGTGTATCCTCCTGGACGCTCACCCACTTTACGAGCTACTTCATTGAAAAGCTCTTTGGTAGCTTCTTTATTTTGAAGGTAAGAGAAAACAACACGTTGGTCGTTTTGAGTTCCACCCTTCGAACGAGTAATCAAAGGCTCTACATATTTGCGCAATGCTTTTGCTTTGGCAGTAGTTGTTTGAATTCGTTTGTGTAATATGAGAGAAGCCGCCATGTTAGAGAGCATCGCCTTACGGTGAGATGATGTACGCCCTAAATGATTGAATTTTTTTCCGTGTCTCATTTTCGTATAAGTTTGGACAAGTTTATTTTATAAAAAACTAAACTTTGCCTGAATTTCTGTATAAAATGCCAGTAGTAGAACATTAAATCAGACCCTATTAAATACATTTGAAAAGAAAAATTATAAAGTAATTAGGAATAAAAATTAATCAAATTATGAATCATAAAGTATTTATGTTTAATACGTTACATTCGTAATTAGTTTCGCTGCTTTAGCAGGTCATAATTTTTAATTCGTAATTGATTTCAAAATTAATCTTCGTCTAATTTGTACTTAACGATGTCTAATCCAAAAGTAAGTCCCAAATCAGATACAAGTTGTTCCAATTCAGTAAGTGATTTCTTACCAAAGTTACGGAATTTCATCATATCAGAAATTTCCAAACTTACAAGGTCGCCAAGTGTACGAATGTTTGCTGCTTTAAGACAGTTATAAGCACGAACAGACAAATCCATTTCTGAAAGAGCTGTTTTGAGTTGCTTACGCATTCTTACAAATTCTTCATCTACTTCCTCCTCTTGTTGTGTTTCTAAATAATCAAGCGTAATGTTTTGGTCAGAAATTAGAGCCAAATGACGCATAAGTAAATGAGCTGCACCTTTAAGAGCATCTTCAGGATGAATAGAACCGTCAGTTTGGATATCCATAACTAACTTCTCATAATCCGTTTTTTGCTCAACACGAGTGTTTTCGATGCTATAAGTTACGTTTTTAATTGGCGTATAGATAGCATCTATTGGAATATAGCTTGCAGAATTTTCTGCTTGACGGTTTTCCTCAGCAGGAACGTATCCACGTCCTTTGTCTAAGAAAAGTTCAAGTTCGAGTTCTACTGATTCGTCCATGTGACAGATTACCAATTCTGGATTCAACACCTCAAATTCATTAGTAGCATCTGTGATGTCTTTTCCAGTTAGTTCAGATTTTCCAGAAAGTTGAATTGTAATCCTCTGACTAGATTCATCTTCTACTAATTTTTTAAGACGCAACATCTTTAAATTCAAAATAATTTCACTTACATCTTCTACAACGCCTTCGACGGTAGAAAACTCATGTAAAACTGAACCCATTTTGATACCGATAATTGCATATCCTTCTAATGAAGAAAGCAATACACGACGAAGTGCGTTACCAACAGTTACACCATAACCTGGTTCTAATGGTTTGAATTCGAAAATACCGTGAAAATCATCGGCTTTCTCCATTACCACTTTGTCGGGCATTTGAAACGCTAATACTGCCATAGAACTTACTGTATATTTTGAAGTGTTTTTTTAAAGAATTGATAACCTAACAGGTAATAAACAGTTTGTAACTGTCTAATAATTGTAACCTGAATAAATAGGTTGTATAAGCTAGGATTATTTAGAGTACAACTCAACGATTAAACGTTCTTGAATGTTCTCTGGAATTTCCTCACGCTCTGGAAGCATCATAAATCTGCCTTGAAGCTCTGTATTATCCCATTCTAACCAAGAGTAACGAGCATTTGCTCTTCCACTCAAAGCATCAGTAATAATTTGCAAAGATTTTGACTTTTCACGTACTCCAACGATATCGCCAGGGCGTAATGAATAAGAAGCAATGTTTACGATTTCTCCGTTTACTGTAATGTGTTTGTGAGAAACAAGCTGACGAGCAGCTCTACGAGTAGGTGCAATACCTAAACGATACACAACATTATCTAAACGAGTTTCTAAGAATTTCAAAAGATTCTCACCTGTTGAGCCTTGCGCTCTTACTGCGTGCTTAAATACATTTGAAAATTGACGCTCAAGTACACCGTAAGTATGTTTAGCTTTTTGCTTTTCCATTAACTGGACTGCATAATCTGATACTTTACGACGACGACCTTTTCCGTGCTGACCCGGCGGATAAGCTTTTTTCTTTAGGGCTTTGCTCGGGCCGAAGATTGCCTCTCCGAAACGTCTTGCAATTTTTGCCGTAGGTCCTGTATAACGTGCCATACTGTTTGTATTTTTCGTGTTTTACGAAAATTAAAAATAAATTCTAAAAGTATAAATCATTGATGCTCTGTAAACAAATCGTTTTCTAGAAAACGAAATTTACATTTTTTCGGATTTATACAGTCGTGAGCTAAACGGGGTATTCTAGTCCTTCTCTACGTTACTTATTTTTATATGATTGTATAAATTAAGAGTGATAATTACTGTCAAACTTAATTAAATCTCTTAGAAAACAGACGATTAGAAAGGTTATAACTAATCCGTTTCCAAAAAAATAAGAGTTGCCGAGCCAGTCGATTTAAAATATCTATAACTATAAAAACTATATCTAAATTCTATCTAAAGCACGCAACAAGGGAGAATAACTCCTAAACGTTTCAACTCACTATTCTTTTTACGCTAGAATTGGAAAGAAGCGAGACAGAAAATTCTATCTAAATGTTCTTAGCCTGTTTGCTCAGACTAAAGTCTAAGCTACATTTTAAGAGTGAAAATAACAAGTTGCTATTTTTCCTTTTTTATCGTTTTGTTAAACTAAAATTGCCTGACATTTTAAAATGTCTTGACAATTAAAATTATACTCTACGACGTTTTGGAGGACGACAACCGTTGTGAGGAAGAGGAGTTACATCTTTGATAGATGTAATATCAATACCAACACTATGGATTGTACGAATAGCTGCCTCACGACCAGAACCTGGTCCTTTGACAAATACTTCTACTTTGCGAAGACCTAAGTCGTAAGCACGTTGAGCGCAATCACGAGCTGCTGTTTGAGCTGCATACGGAGTGTTCTTTTTAGAACCTCTGAAACCCATTTTGCCTGCTGTTGCCCAAGTGATAACTTGACCTGCTTCGTTAGTCATAGAAATAATAACGTTGTTAAAAGATGCTTTGATGTGAGCTTGTCCCACAGCAGCAACTTTCACTACTCGTTTTTTGGCTTTGTCTTTACGCTTTTGTGCCATAAGTTTTTAAACGTTTAAGCTGCATCAGAAAATCAATTACGAATTACGAATTAAAAATGAAATTCATATACATTAATTGTACATATCACAATTATATTTCTTCTACTAGACTTTTTCTTATCTTTATTATTATAATAAAGATAAAAGTAAAAATTATTATTTCTTTTTGTTTGCAACCGTTTTTGGTTTTCCTTTGCGAGTACGTGCATTTGTTTGTGTACGTTGTCCTCTTACAGGAAGTCCTTTACGATGGCGTAAACCACGATAACAACCAATATCCATCAAACGTTTGATGTTTAGTTGTACTTCGGATTTTAGTTCACCTTCTACTTTGAAGTTTTCGCCGATATATTCACGAATAGCTTTAGCTTCATCGTCAGACCAATCTTTAGCTTTTGTGTTTTGGTCAACTCCTGCTGCATCTAAAATTTGAGCTGCACGAGTGTTTCCAATACCAAAGATGTATGTCAAACTAATGACTCCACGCTTATTATCTGGAATATCGACACCTTGAATCCTTGCCATATTAGCTGATTAATTCTAAGTGATGATTTATTAAAACAATTACGAATTAAAAATTAAAAATTACGAATGAAATCCGTTTTTTACTTAATTTTTATTTCCTAATATAAAAAGGTTACGCATTTTTTGACTGTAGTTAATTTAATAAAAATCAAATTACATCAAAAAAAACAAAATTAACCTTGACGCTGCTTAAAGCGAGGGTTTTTCTTGTTGATAACGTAAACTTTTCCATTGCGACGTACGATTTTACAATCTACGCTACGCTTTTTTACGGAAGCTCTAACTTTCATAGTTTTGAAAATTAATGTGAAAAGTTTATTTATATAAAGAAAAAAAGAACGCCGTTTCTAATTTCTTTTTTAATCAGCAACAATTAAGTAAAGAATCTAAATACGACCTACATTTTTATTTGTAGCGATATACGATACGGGCTTTAGTCAAATCATACGGCGACATTTCTAACTTTACTTTATCTCCTGGAAGAATTTTGATATAATTCATACGCATTTTTCCAGAAATATGAGCAGTTACTTCGTGTCCGTTTTGTAGAGAAACACGAAACATAGCATTTGATAATGCTTCTGATACTGTTCCGTCTTGTTCGATGCTGTCTTGTTTAGCCATAAAATTAAATTTAGATTTTAGATTTTAATAAGTTTAGAATTTAGATAAAAATAGAATGAAAAATTAATCGTTCAAAACACTTATTTTTATTCTATATAGAGGCAGAACAACGCTGTTTAATAGAATAAACTATCAAATAGGGATTATTTTTTCTAAATTCAGAGCTTATTTTAGTTCTTATTTTGTTCTAAAAAGTCTAAATTTTGTTATCTACCCGCTTTTTAACGAACTGCAAAGTTAATATTTATTTTTGAATTATACAAAATTTGTATAAATAAATATTTTGTTTAGAGTTCTTCATTCTTTTTTGAGCTGGAAATACCACAATCGACATAGCTTTTTTATTGAATTTTGAACTATGCTAAACAGAATTATCAATTAAACTTATAGTAATTAGACACGGGTGATGAAATCGTCAGTGGAGACACCAAAAAGGGGAATTAGAGTTTTATTTGTGAATATCATAGAGAAATAAATTACATTATTCTATCCAAATACTTTTATATTCTGTCTCTAAACTCTTCACAAGTTTTTTTATAATTGGATGCTGATTTTTAAATATCATCAAAGTAGAAGAAGAGAGTTTATATACACAATGAATAATCTTTTCAATTTGTTCTGATGAAATTTCAACTAAACGAAATGTGTTTTGATGTGCATTCGTAGTACAAATAGTAATGTTTTGATTTGAAAAAACAATTTGAGTAATATCTGTATATTCAATACTGTAGGCACTTTTTGATTTATCAAAATAAACCAAAACAGCATCGTCTTTAAAATGAAGTAATGCTTCTTTTGGGTATAAAAAAGAAATTCTAGGTTCATAAATACTTATTGTACCATATTCATCAAGAATAAAGGGTAATGATATGAATCCTGCTGCTATTGCCATTAATACTATATATCCTTGGTCGGAAAAGTCTATTATCATTCCTACAATGATACAAATACAAACAATTACTCCTATTGCAGTATAAATTATATACTTTATAATCGCAGAGAAATCACTATTCTTTTCAACTGTTCTCTGAATTTGTGTATCAATACGTAAATTGACTTTGATTTTCTTCCAAAAATAATCATCTAATTTATATCCAAAACTCTCAAAACTCTCGTTTTCTGACCCTTTTATAGGAAAAAGTAAGGAATTTGCATCTTGTAAAACACGAAGTTCTAATGTTTTTTGAATAGGAAAGTTAATAAGTGTTTCAGAAGAATCACAATGTTTTCCACCCAAATATTCCCATGTCTCTTTTAGAAAAGCTGATTTGCATTCCTCACAAAAAACAACTTCATTTCCTGCCACAATCAAATCTCCTGTAATCGGGTCTTTACGATTTTCATTTAAAAAGTCAAAATGTTTTTGTCTGTGGATTTTGTGAATGTGCATAAATTGAAAGTGAGAATAGAAAATGTATTCACTTGTTTACGCAAAAATCCTTCTTACTGTTTTGAAGTAAAAAGGATTTTAATAAAATCAATAGATATTATTTTGCAGCTTCAAAAGACTTATAAGCTCTTACAATTTCACTCAATACTTCAAGAGCTAACTCGCCAGCTTCTTCTACATTAGAATTTATCAAAACTATTGAGCCTGATTGTGTATTTGGATCAAATCCGAAAAAAGTAGTTGTTCCAATGTCTCCTCCTGTGTGTCCGATACGACCATTTGTAGACCAAAGCCAAAAAACACCATAATTATCTTCTCTCTCAGGCATTTGTTTTGGTCTTGTTTTTAGTTTCTTATCAAAGAGAAGTTGATATGATTCTTTTGAGAGTAGTAAAGAGGATTGTCCTGTTTTTGCTTTTATCATTTCTTGCATGAAAATCGTCATATCTTCAATAGAAGTGAGTAAAGCACCATCTGGATAAGTTGCCATTGTATAAGCAGGAAGAGGAGTTTCTGCATCAAAAAACTGAGTAGAAACTAACTCAGCATTTAATTCTGATTTTCTCCAAGCTGTATGACTCATTTGCAAAGGTTCAAAAATAACTTGTTTTGAATAGACATCAAAAGGAGTTTGAGTGACAATTTCAATAAGGTAAGCTGCCAATGCAGAGCCAGTATTACTATATTCATACTCAGTTCCAGTAGAAGCATTTACAAAATTATCTGAATGATAAAGAGTTCCTGTTGTGGAAAGATATAATTTTGTAAAATTTTCAAGTGAAAGAACATTTCCGTTTGTTTTGATTCCTAATTCTTGTATCATTCTTTGCGCTCCTTTTGTAGAAATATCTTCTCCTTCCAAAATACTGTAATTTTGAAAATAAACAGACTCACTATCTTTGATTCCAGAAGTATGAGTAACTAAATGTTTAATTAAAATAGGTTCATTTGGAAAATTTGGATTGATTACTTCAAAAGGTAAAATAGAATTAATAGGAGTTTCTAAGGTAAAATATCTATCTTCAATAGCTTTAACAAGTGAAATTCCAATAAATACTTTACTAATCGAAGCAATATTCATTGACATTTCATTGGTCAAATCAATATTTTTTTCAATGTTAGCTTTACCATAACTTTTCTGAAAAGCTACTTCACCATTTTTGATAACAGCAACTGAAAAACCTCCAAAGTTAGATTTTTCATAGCTTTTTTGAAGAGAAGCGTCTAGTTCTTGGGCAGTATTGATTTGAGGTAAAACTTCTTTTGAGCAGCTAATAGTGAGAGAAGATAAGAGAATTAACAAGAAAGTTTTAAGAGAATCTTTCATAGATGATAGTGTTTTGGTGAGAAAATCTAAAAATTAGAGTTAAAAAATAATTTTCTCAAAGATAAAACACCTCTTTTCCTTAATCTTGTAAAATATTGAAGCTCTGTTGATAATTTCTAGGTGTTACACCAACATAGTTTTTGAAGTAATTTGCAAAATTACTTTGGTCATAAAATCCAGCATCTAAAGCTGTTTCTGTGATAGAATTTCCTTCTTGAAGTAATTGTTTGGCAAGCGATATTCTGCTCAAAAGAATGTACTGAAAGGGGGTAAGACCAACATATTTTTTAAAAGCTCTAATAAATTGAAATTTATCTAGTTTTGTCTGATTGGCTAGAGCCTCCAAACTTATTTTTTGGTCTAAATTAGCAATTAAATACTGCTTTGTGTCATTTAACCAAGTAGGTGTTTGGGTTATATTGGTAGCAGTTGTTTTATTTTTTTTAGAAGATTCGTACTGTCCAATTTCTTGAATAAATCCTATAAATTGGTTTTCAAAACTATCACCAAAATCATTCTTTTTATAAGCTACAATTTGATTAGATAATTGATTGAATTTATTAAAAAGAAAAGTATCTGTAATTAGATTTTGTAATAAAAAATCATCATTTACTTTGTTTTTTCCTAAAGCAAATTTAAAAATATCCTTACTGATATATAACGTTTTGATAGAATAATCTAGATTTTGAAAAGCACTATTTTTATGTATTTCTAAAGGATTCGAAATAAGTAGCGAGTTTTGCAAGGCAATTTTATCATTTTCTATAAAAGCTCCTTTTTCTATACTAGAAATACAAAATGTTTCATGATAGTGCAAAGGAAAATCTTGATTAGAGTTATATGTAGAAAATAATTCTAAATTGTCTAAACTCTGTAACTTAATTCGTTCAATTTTTGAAATATTCATCAGTCAATACATCTAATCATAAATTCTATCAACAACCTGCATATTTTGAGGCATACGAGGCTCTATTTTATATAAATTTTCTTGAAGTCCTTTAAAAAAAGCCTTTTCAAAATAACCTACTAAATAAATTGCAGCAAGTGGCATTCCCTTGAAATAATATTTTCCTCTCCAACGCAAATTACATCCTCTTTTTGTGGGTGTAATCTCTACAATTGCACGCCCTTTTAATGGATGTTCGGCAACAGGTTCATAGACAAAATATTTTCCATAACTTGCTTCTGTAATATAATAATGATGCACTTTAGCAAAAAGAGGTGTTTTATAAATTGCCATTACTTTATTTCCTGCCTCTATTCCTGTTGTTTCTAATTCTTCTAAATGTTGAATCCAAAGTTCGCTTTCTTTTGAGTTTCGAAAGGCTTCTTCTATATATGTCCAAAGTACGGTAGGTGAAAAATTGGTCTTGAATGTATAATCAAAACTAATTTCTTTTGGTTTTTTCCACCAATAAGTAAAACCAGCTGCTAATGCAGCTCCAAGTAAAAGAGTTCTTTTTTTCATAAAAAGCTATAATCTATATAATGTACGTAGATGAACAGTTTTATTAAATTAAATACGTTTTTTTTAGAATAGTGTTCGAAAAATACTGCTCTCACTTTCAAAATTACTATTTATTTTTAAAACTAGAAGCATTAATATTTGTTAGACAAAAGTTAGTATAAAGTGAGTGTATCTAAATTTAGTTTTTAGACGATATAATTGTTGGGATTTTGAAAAAAAACCAAATAATTTGCTAATTCATTAACAAATAAGTTGTATTATCAGTGGTTTTTTACAATATTAGCTTAACTTTTAAGAATATATATGACTAAATTAAATTTTTAACACACACCTTACTGCAAAACTTATGCAAATACCAAGCTTGATTCTCAAACAACTTTACTCACGAGGAAGTTTAAAAAATACAGACAAAGGAGTACAATTTACTATCAAAAATCGTTTGAGTGATGCCAAATTTAGTGAGCTTGTCAGCGTTGAAATAAACGGCAAAGAAGTTCCGATGAGTGACATTCAAATCGATATGGGAGACGGAAATATGATTAAGCCTTCTGCCATGGACTCTAGTAGTCCTATTGATTTTCCATTGAGTAAAAGTTTTAATGTACTGGCTAATATTGAAAAACTTCCAGAAGCAAAACATGATATTCAAATCTCATTTGTAGCTAATCCATTCGGAAAGCTCAAATTTAAAGTACAAGATGCTATTTCAGGTTTCAATGATCAAGAAGTCAAAATTCCTAGAGATAAAAATGATGATTATGCTGAAAGTGCAATCAAAACTAGACAAGAATTTGTCGAACAAGTTACAGGTAAAAAATTAGACCACGTAACAAAATACTCTTTCGACCCACATATTGCAGCAGGAAATTGTGAGCATTTTGTAGGTGTAGCACAAATTCCGATTGGTATTGCAGGACCTATTACAGTAGATGGAGAATATGCAAAAGGAGATTTCTTAGTTCCAATGGCAACAGCAGAAGGAACATTAGTAGCCTCTTATAATCGTGGTATGAAGGTACTTAACCTTAGTGGTGGAGTAAAGTGTACGGTCATTGGAGATGCTATGCAACGTGCGCCTGTTTTTGTTTTTAAAGATGCTCGTGGTGCTAGAGATTTTGTAGCTTGGACAAAGAAGAAAGAAATTTATGATAAAATTGTAGAAGAAGCAGAAGCAACTTCAAGTGTTGCTAAGCTTAGTGATATTGATTGTTATCTATCAAATAAGTTTGCTTATCTACGTTTCAATTATAAAACAGGTGATGCAGCAGGTCAGAATATGGTTGGACGTGCTACTTTTGCAGCGTGTAGCTGGATTTTGGACAACTATGATGAAAACAAACTAGAACATTTCTATTTAGAATCTAATTTTGCAACTGATAAAAAAGCATCTCAAATCAATGTGATGCGTACTCGTGGTAAGCGTGTCGTTGCAGAATGTACAATTCCTAGAGACGTACTTATTCAGAATATGCGTGTAGAGCCAGAATCTTTGGCTTATCACGGACAGGTAGCCACTATTGGAGCATTCCTCTCAGGTGCAAACAATAATGGAGCGCACTCTGCCAATGGTATTACAGCTATGTTTATTGCTACTGGTCAAGATGTAGCCAACGTTTCAGAATCTTCGGCTGGTATTCTTTATTCAGAACTTACCCCTGAAAGAGACCTTTACATTTCAATTACTATTCCTTCTCTAATTATTGCTACTTATGGTGGTGGTGTTGGTTTGGCTACTCAAAAAGAGTGTCTAGAAATGATGGATTGTTTTGGTAGAGATAGAGTAAACAAACTTGCTGAAATTATCGCTGCTGTTGTACTTGCTGGTGAAATTTCTCTTGGTTCGGCTATTTCTTCTTCTGATTGGGTTTCTAGTCATGAGCAGTATGGTAGAAACAGATAATTAAATAAAGTAAGAAGTTAGAATTATGAATTTAGGAAGACTAAAAAAATAAATTTACATTTTTAGCTATCTATAAAACAGGGTTAAAATCCTGTCCAATTTATAATTCATAGCCTGTTTTTGAAAACATATCTTTGTGAAAAATCACAAAAGGTAGTTTTTTAATTGAACAGGGTTTTAACCCTGTTTATTGATGTGAGTTTTTCAAAGTGTAAATTTATTCATTTTAAAATAATATTACTTTTTTGTTGGTGTCGCTATGCTAAAACACCCATAACAGTTGCAAAAAGCAACAAAATGAGATGTATTCAGCAAAAATTCAGAATCAAATACAATTATATTTATTTCAAATTCTGATTTAACCACAAAAAAAACCTAAGTTTTAAAACTTAGGTTTTTTTTGTTAGAAACTATATTGTCATTGATTTCTTATCAATGATATTCCTATTAATAAAAACTATCTATGTTTTCCTCTGTATCAGTTAATTGTTTGATAGCACGAAGAATTCCGTTTGTATTAAATACTTGCTGACGATCTTGAACCAATGGTTCTTTGTATTTAGCATAATCTGCTACTTCTCCAGCATTATTATATTTTTCTACTTTCATTATCACAATACCTGTTTCATCAGCAATAGGTTTAGAAGTTTCACCTTCTTTCATTCCAAATGCCATACCTACTGCTTTTGGTGCAAATCCTACTCCATTAAGAGTAGTTGTGATATAAGTATAATTAGGTTGAGATAGTACACGAGCTTGTTCTCCAAAAGCTGTTGCAATTTCTTCTAATGTACCTGTTTTATCTTTTAATTTAGCCAAAATTTCTTTTTTCTTAGCTTCTTCAATAACTTTACGACGAACTTGCTCATACACTTTAGAAAGAGGTTGAATTCCTTTTTTAGTACGAGATTTCAATGTCATAACAATATATTGATTATCTACTTCAAATACTTCATTAGAAATATCACCTATGCTTGTATTTTCTTCAAATGCCCAACGAATAGCTTGACGGATAGAAGGATCATAGATATTGTTTAAAGAACGAGCATTTTGTTTTACATCATTTGCTTGCAAACTCAATAAGTTATACTGTTTAGTACGTTCTTCATACTCTGTTATATTTTTACTTGAAGCCAAATCACCTGCTTGACGATAAAGAGTCTCACGAGTAGATTGACTAGGTTCTAACAAACGTCCAACTGAAGCAACTAAGTATTTGTTAGTTCTCTTTAAATCTTTTACATCTATGATATGATACCCATAATTAGTTTCTACTAACTCAGGCAAAATCCCAGTTTGAGTAGCTCCAAAAGTAGCATCTTCAAAAGGTTTTACCATTGCATTACGACCAAACCAATCTAGTTCTCCCCCTTTTTCGCTATTAGATTTGTCTTCGCTATATTCTTTTGCTAATGCTGAAAAACTTCCTCCGTTTTTAGCTTGTGCTAATACTTCTTTAGCTTTTGTTTCAATGGCTAATTTCTCCTCTGGAGATTTTCCTTGAGTACTAAATAAAATGTGATTTGCTTTTACAGAGTCAACTACTTGTCCTACTTCTTTCACAACTTTGAACATAGTATATACTCCTTTCACAATAGTAGGATCACTTACCATTCCTATTGTTACTTCTTCTCCCATTTCCTTTTTGATAGCTTCAGGCAAATTAGATTTAGAAAGCTCTGCAAAGTTAGTTTCAATTTGTGAGTTGATAGCCACAAAAGAAGTATCGTTTTGTGCTGATGCAAATTTGTTTTTGATATCGCTCAAATAACGCTTCACTTCCATACTGTCTGCTTTTGATGGAGCAATCGGAATAGCAATATATTCTACTGCAACTGAGGCTGCATCATCATAATCTTCTTTATGATTATTGTAATATTCTTGTATCTGGTCTGGAGTAACATTTACTGTTGAGTCTGCAATATTTGCATAAGGAACATACAAAAATTTCAAATCTAATTTTGTTGTTTCGTCTTCATAACGACGTTTTGCTTCAGCAGTAGTTACATAAACAGATTTGCGAAGTAAGTTTTCATATTTTTCACTTCTACGAGATTCTGGAAGCTGTTGTTCGAAAACTGCAAACTGTTGTTGTGCTTGTGGTGACTGATTTTGAAGATTACGGATAAAGGCAATAACTTTATCTTTATCAAAAACACCTGTTTCAGGGTCAGTAAAAGCTTGTTTGATTTGAGGAGAGATATTATTTCCCTGTACCATATCAATAACTTCTTCTTGAGTTACCATTATACCTAATTTTTCCCATTCAGGTTTGAGAGCATATTGTGTAACAAGTTCATTCCAAGTTTGAGTACGAACCATTGGCATCTGTGACTCGTTCAGTTTGTTTTGGTTAGCAGCTTCCATTCTATCACGCATGATTTGAAGCTGGTTATTAAAATCTTGATATTTGATTTCTGTTCCATCAATTTCTCCAATGACTTGGTCGCTACCCATTCTACCTGCGTTACCAATAAGGTCAGTAAGAACGAAGGCTGCAAGTGCGCCCAAAATAACTACGAGAAGTAGTCCTGTGCGTTTCTGAATTGCTGTAATTATAGACATAATCTATCCGTGTAATTTTTTTTAATAAGGTTAATGTGAAAAGGAAGTTCAAATTTTTAATAGAAATTACTCTTTACTTAAAATAAGTGCTATATCTACTCAAAATATGTACTGACAAACTTGTGAAACAGACTTCTGTACTTGATTTGATACGACACACTTCACAAAATTTTAGTTTGCAAAGGTAGCTAGTTTTATTAAAATATCAAATTTGATTTTCCAAAGAAGTTCATTTTTTAAATTTTTATACAAACTATATATCAACTTATCCGTTAAAAGTCAAAATTTTAGGAATACACAATAAGATTTTGAATTCTAGAGAAAGAGAAGACACAAATAATACTATTCAAACCTTTTTTGTATTTTTGCAAAAAAAAAAACAATACTTCAAAATTATGACAATCTTATATACAATTGTTTTGGCAATAGGCGTTCTTATGATTTACTTTGTAGGAATGGGAGTCAGAATGTTTTTTCAAAAACAAGGACAGTTTAGAGGAACATGTGCTAGTCAAAGTCCATTCTTGAAAACTGATGATGGTTCATGTAGCTATTGTGGCAAATCTGCTGAAGAAGTCTGTCCCAATAAATAATATGATTTAAAAAAACAAAAAGCTATTGTTATTCTTGAGAAACAATAGCTTTTTTTGTTATCTTGTATTACTAATTTTTATAATTTGAATAAAATATTTGCAAAAATGAATGCTTCTCTAAAAGAAAAAATACAAAAAATTAAAATCATTCTTACTGATGTAGATGGTGTACTGACAGACAGTAAAATTATTTATGATGATAATTTTTTGGAATACAAAAATTTTAATGTAAAAGATGGTTTTATTATCAAACCACTTCAAAAACTAGGTTTTAAAGTAGGTGTAATTACAGGAAGAGAATCTGATGTAGTTAAAAAACGCTGTCAAGAACTAGGTTTTGATTTTCACTATCACGGAAAAGGAGGTATAAATGCCAAGCTAGAAACTTTCGAAATTATCTTGAAAGAAAATTTAGTAGACCCTGAAAATATCGCTTACATAGGCGATGATTGGATAGATTTGCCTATTTTGATGCGATGTGGATTGAGTGCAGCTCCCCAAGATGCTATGAAAGAAGTAACTGAAAGAGTAGATTATATTACTCAACGAAAAGGAGGAGAAGGAGCTTTAAGAGAATTTGCACAACTTATTTTGGAAGGACAAGAAAAATTAGAAGATTTAATTAAGGATTATCTGTAAGGATTAGGGCAAACGCACGAAAGTTTTATTTTGTGAAAACTGGTTCAAGCGAGGAGGCTTAAACCAGTTTTTGCCTAATTGGTATTTCCATAATGTAATACCAACAACTAAACTAATCTATTGAATCAACATAAAATAAATAGGCATTCCAACAGTAATATTAAAAGGAAAGGTTACTGCTAAAGCCATCGGAATAAAAAGACCAGAGTTAGCTTGTGGAACGGCAATTTTCATCGCAGCAGGAACAGCAATATAAGAAGCACTAGCAGCCAAAATCGCAAAAATAAAACGATTAGCAACATCATCAGTAATAAAACCACTCAAAATAGCCGTTAGAGAGCCATTAAAAATAGGAATAATAATCGCAAAAAGAGCTGCAAACCAACCAGATTTTAGAAATGCACTTAGTTTTTTTCCACTTTCAATTCCCATAGCTAAAAGAAAAATAGCCAAAAAACCTTTAAAAATATCAGTTGTAAAAGGTTTTATCCCTTCGGCTTGTTTTTCGTCTGCAATAAGTCCGATGAATAAACTTCCCAAAACCATCAAAACACTACCATTTGTAAAAGAGTGAATGATGATGTTTTTCATTTTACTAACAGAAGAAATATTTTTTGGAGTAGCGTGGTAAGTATCATCAATCTGAAAATCGTGAGTAGGAATGATTTTAGGTTCATATTCTTCTATTTCTTCATCATTGTTTACTTCTGATTCTTGTTCTTTTTTATTGTAAAGCATAATCAAAGCTACACCCACCACAATTGCAGGAGCTTCCATAAGAGCCATAACAGCAACCATGTGTCCACCAAAGGCAAGATTTTGAAGTTCTAAAAAAGAAGCAGCAGCTACAAAAGTAACAGCACTTACCGAACCATAAGACGCTGCAATCGCACCCGCATCAAAAACAGAAAGTTTGCGCTTCAAGATAAAAAATGTATAAAGAGGAACAATTACAGAGAGAAAAATTCCAAATAGAAGTGAAAATAAAATCTCTAAATCAAAATGACTGTGAGAAAGTTCTTGTCCACCCTTAAAACCGATAGCGAAAAGAAGATAAAGTGAAATAAACTTGACAGAACCAGCAGGGATTTCTAAATCACTTTTTACTTTGACAGCAAAAACTCCTAACACAAAAAATAAAAGTGTAGGATTGGTTAGATTAGAGAGCAGTAAATCAAAATTCATTAGTTGTGGGACTGATAAATAAAAAGAAAAAATAATTATTTATGCAGAAAGAGTAGGCAAATGTAGTGAAGATTTTTGAGTTCTGTTTTATAAATATTAATCTTATCAAAAAGAAAACCCACGGTTTTTAACCGTGGGAAAAGCTCTAACTACGATAACGTTTCAATAAATCCGAATACGCATCTATTCGTCTATCTCTAAGAAAAGGCCAAATACGACGGACATTTTCGCTTCGTTTCATATCAATTTCTACAACATTATTTTCTTCTTTGTCTTTCGTTCCTTCAAATAAAAACTCGCCTTGTGAGCCAGTTACAAAACTGTTTCCCCAAAATGTAATTCCATCAGTTACACCTGTCGAATCTTCTTCAAAACCTGTTCTGTTTACAGAAATTACTGGCAAACCGTTGGCTACTGCGTGTCCTCGTTGTGAAATAATCCAAGCATTTCGTTGTCTGTCTTTTTCGTCTTGTGTGTCGCCTTGTTCCCATCCGATGGCTGTTGGATAAATCAAAACTTCTGCACCAGCCAAAGCCATCAAACGAGCTGCTTCTGGATACCACTGATCCCAACACACCAAAACTCCCAAACGTCCCACAGAAGTATTGATAGGCTCAAAACCTGCTCCTTCATCACTGACACTTCTTTTTTCATAATCCCCAGGGGTAAAATAGAATTTTTCATAATAGGCTGGGTCGTCTGGAATGTGCATTTTTCGGTACGTTCCTGCAATTGTTCCGTCGCTTTCCAAAACTACAGCTGTGTTGTGATAAATTCCTGCTGCTCGCCTTTCAAAAATAGAAGCCACAACCACAACGCCACATTCTTTTGCTGTTTCGGCAATGGCATTTGAAGTGTACCCTGGAATAGTTTCGGCAAGGTCAAAATAATTTACATCTTCACTCTGACAAAAATAAACATTGTTGTGAAGTTCTTGCAAGACGACCAAATTAGCACCCTTTTTGGCGCATTCTCTGATGCCTTCTTGACTTTTTTTGATATTTTCTTCTCGGTTTGTACTGCATGTTTGTTGGACTAAACCAACTTTTAGATTTTTCATATTTATTATTCAATTACGAATTACGAATTAAAAATTACGAATTTTTTTATTACTTGCCGTTTTCGGTGTCCTCAACATAGCCGTAAGGTTAAAAATTTATTTGTCTTTCTGTTCCGTAGGAACTTTATATTGGTAGGATTTCAAGATTTTTAATACAAAATGCGACCAATATACAACTCCTACGGAGTAAATGAATTTTAATTTTTCTGTTTTTATCTACCAATATTAAACTCCTAATAGAGTAAAAGCCAAAATTTCTCAATAGCCTTACGGCTATGTTGTCTCCACTGACGACACTTAAATTTTAAACAAAATAAGTCTATTAAGCGTATTTTCTATTGTACAATGAAATTAACTGATAACTGTTTACTGAAAACTGATAACTGAATGAGCGATTTTATACAAAAACTCAAAAACCGTTTGGATTCTCCTCTTCGTCCTGCTGAAAAAGCACAACGATTGATGGAATCTTCAGCACGAAAAACAACAACTTCTTTTCAATACAAAGAACGTAAAAAAACACGAATTGCAGCCGTTTTGATGTTGTTGTATCCTTATCAAGATGAAGATGGAAACGAAAAGTTTGACTGGAAAATGCCTTTGGTTTTGCGCCCACAATACGAAGGTATGCACAATCACGGAGGACAAATTGGTTTACCAGGAGGAGGACGAGAAGAACAAGACGAAAATTTGATGATGACTGCTATTAGAGAAACACAAGAAGAAATAGGCGTTATTGTTCCAAAAATCAATATTTTGGGTTCTTTGTCAGATTTATATATTCCACCGAGTGATTCTATGGTAACTCCTTTTGTTGGTTTTTTAGATGCAAAGCCAAATTTTATTCCAGACCCAAAAGAAGTAGCTAGAATTATTGAAGCTCCTCTTTCGTCTCTTCAAAATCCAAAATTGCGTTTGCAGAAAAAAGTAACTCTTCCAAATAAAATAGTTTTAGATGTTCCTTATTTTTCTGTAAATGAGGATTCTATTTGGGGCGCAACGGCAATGATGTTGAGTGAGTTTTTGCATTTGATAGAGGAGATTGAGTGATTATATCAACGCTTGCTAAAGTCAGATTACTGACCATTATCAACGTTTTCTTGAAATGATATTTATCATTATGAATTGAACAGGGTTTAAACCCTGTTTTTTGTGAAAATAAATTTTTCCCTTAGCAATCCTTCTGTAATCGGAAGGTTGATAATGGGAATTATGTAACTTTGCAGCCTACTCTAAAATCTTCAAATTCCATCTGCTGCAATGAAATTCCTATTTTACTTTTCCCTTATTTTTTTACTTTTCTCTTGCAAATCTGAAAAGGAACAAGAACAAATCAATCAAAAAATATTTCGTTATAATGAATTAGAATATATAAAAACTCTACATCCTCTTTCTGTGACCAATGAAGCTGAGAGAAGAATTGTGCATCAGATTTTTAATGGACTTTGGCGACTAGAAAATGACAGAAATTTTTATCCTTCTTTAGCAGATTCTACAACACAGATTGATAGCTTGACGTGGGAATTTGTCTTGAAACCGAATATTCAACTTCATAGCACTTCCACAAAAGAATTTTTGACTTCAAAAGATGTCGTAGAAAGTCTGACAAATTGGGCAAAATTTGAGCTTAAAAGGAATGAAAAAATACCTATTCAAACGCAGATTTTCAAAGAAATAATAGGAGCAGATTATGAGAAAGCCTTTGAAATAATTAATGAACGAAAATTTAGAATACATTTACAAATTCCTTTTTCGCCTTTGATTCAGTTGTTTTCTTGTACCGAATCTTTGATTGTTCCTAGTAAAAAAAGTCGTTTGGGAGATAAATTTTCGCCTGTTGGTTCGGGTGCTTTTTATGTTGATTATTTTGAAGACAATCAAAAAGTTGTTTTAAAGAAACATCAAAATTATTTTCATAAGACAATCAAATTAGATACGCTTCCTCTTTTAGATGAAATACACGTTTCTTTTTATCAAAATCCAGAAGGTATTGCATATAAAATTCTAAATGATGAATTAGACTGGCTTCCCTCCACCCAGCAAACTCAAACCGTTTTGCCCTTCATTATACAGAAGGAAAAAGAAATGCAAAACAAAAACAACTCAAAAACAAACAAAAATAAATCTGAAAATCAAAGTAAAGGGTTTGTTTCAAAACTCATTCAACTAGATTCTTTTCCCCTTTTGCAAACGGCAGGTTTTGAAATTCAAATTTTAGATACTTCTGATGTAGAATTAAATGCGAATTTTTTTACAATTCAATCTTTTCGTCAGGCTTTGAATATGGGAATTTATAGAGAAGAATTTAAAAAGATTGCGTCTTATTCTTACCCAGCTCACGAAGGAATTTTTCCGAATATCTTACCAAAAAACACACAAGAAAAGGCAGATGGTTATTATTTCCATCCTCAAACAAGCAGAGATATTTTACAAAAAATAGGTTTTGATTCTACTAATGTTATAAAGATTTTTGCAGAAAAACATGATACAGCTTGGGTAAATTTAGCACGAAAACAATGGAAAAACTTGGGAATAAATTCTATTCTTTATTTGGACTCAGAGTCAAACACAGCAAATAAAAATAAGGCTGATTTAATTGCAACCACTTTTAAGGCTTCTTTTGCTGATGAGAGTTTTTTGTTTTGGAAGTATTTTGATAGAAAAAGTTATGATAAATTTTTGATTGAAAAAGAAGGTTTTTTAGAATTTGAGAAAGAAGAAACTAAAACAGTAAACCAAACAAATAATCAGAATGATTCTAGTAAAATAAGTTTCATCAATAAAGTTGATAAAATGGATTTGTTTTCCATCAAAAAACTTCGTTTTGATTCTCTTTTTATAGAATATCTAAAGCAAAAAAATGAAATTGAGAAAGAGTTTTTATCCAATCAACTCAAAAATAAATTGATTCGTTCTGCGCCTTTTATAGAAATTTTTTATCTCCCAACACATCAAATTAGGCGTTCTTATATTGCCGAGCTTGTTCCGAATGCACTCGGAATTTATCATTTTGATAGACTTGATAAGTCATTTTTAGAACCTATTGAGTTAATAAGAGAAGATTATATGTTTCAAGAATAATTGTATAACAGACTTCCCAGTCTGTTGGCATTCGTGATCAGACTGGGAAGTCTGACATACTTTTGATTTTTTTGGTTTACCTTTTCAGAAATCAAACATAAAGAAGTAAAAGCCAAATTTTACAGACTATTTTATAATGGAAAATGAAAAATTAATCCAATTTCTAAGACAGGCAGCACATCGAAAAAAAGCCTTAGAATACCTCTATCAATCTTTTGAAAAAACAAGTAAAGGATTGCAGAAATTAGGAGCAGAAGAAAGCGAAACAAAAGATATTTTTCAAGAAGCAATTTTAGTTTTTTATCATCAAGCACAAAAGCTAGATTTTAAACTGACTGCAAAACCTTCAACGTATCTTTTCGGAATTTGTCATAATATTTTTAGAAATAAAAGACGAAAAGAAGACAGAAAAAACACATTTTTGAATACAGATTTTTTGATAGAATTTTCTGATAAAATAGATTTTGAAAATCAAGACGATACAAATATTTATAAAAGTGAAGAAGCCATTTCTGTTTTGAGAAAAATTTTGACAGAGCTAGGCGAGCCGTGTAAAAAATTATTGTCAGGATATTATGTAGATAAATTTTCTATGAAAGAATTAGCTGAAAAACTGGGTTATAATTCGGATTCGACAGCTAAAGCACAGAAATACAAGTGTTTGCAGCGAGCTAAAAAATTAGCTCAACATCAATTAGAAAATTTACAAACTATTCTACTCTAAAACTTTAATAAAGAATACTATGTCGCCACATCTCACAGAAATAGAAAAAATAGAACAGCTTTTAGAGAACGAAAATTTTAATATCGATTCTTTAAATGATTTTCATCATTTGTCTAATAATGAAAAACAAGATATTCTCTTACAAAAACAACTTGTAAAAGAGATTACAAACCTTCAAATTTTGGAGGAACTGGAAGAGATTCATACTCAAAGAATCATCAAAAATAATTTTTATCAAAAACGCATTTATCTTTTATCTGCGTTGCTACTTCTGTTTTCTAGTATCGGAATTTACTTTGTTTCTGATTTTATATTTAATCCAAAAACTCAAATAAATTCAGAAAATTTTATCCAAAATGAAATTGAATTGCCTCAAAAAAATGATTTAGAAAATTTAGAATTAGTTGAAAATTCTGTCTTTCAAAAAAATAATAAAAGTGGTCTTTCTTGGAGTGGAAATTCTATTATAGATTCTCTAAAAAAATCGTTAGACATTGTAAAATTGGAGAAGGCTAAAATTCGTAGAATAAACATTATTGATACGACAACAATAGATAAAAGAAATAATACTTACAATCATTCTATCACTACAAGTATTCAATCCAATGAAATCATTGCTTGTATTGATAATTCATTTTTCTATGTAAAGCCTGTTTCTTATCAGTTTGTAGATAGTTTATATGATGTTTGGTATAGACAAAACCCTAACTATAAATATAACAGAGTTACTTTTTACAAGGAATTAGATTATCATATAAAAGGAGAGCAAATTGAAATAGTTAATCCAGACGGTGAAAATAAAATTTCTTCTCCTTCACTTTCTGCTGATGGAAATACACTTTTTTACTCTAAGAAAAGCAAAAAAGGTGATTATGATATTTGGAAAACAGAAAGAATTTTGGAAAACGGAAAACTGACTTGGCAAGAACCAACTGAAGTAAAGGCTCTCAATAAAACAAAATCGTATGAACTTTCTCCGTCTATTTCTGCTGATGGAAATACGATTTACTTTTCAAGAAATCCGAATGCAGTAGGTTGTGCAAGAATTTATTTTTCAACTAAAAACGAATTTGGAGAATGGAATGAACCTCAAATGATTCCTATTTCAGACAATAAACATATTAATTATGGTTGTGATGTTGCACCTTATATTTTGCCTGACGGAAAAACACTTTTATTTTCTGCACAACGTATGAAAGGAGTGAAAAATCTAGGTTTGTACGATATTTATATGATTCAAAAACAAGAAAATAATAAATGGTCTGAAATGGAACTGATAGAAAGTATTAGTTCAGATGATACAGAAAGTAGTTTTACGGTTCTGCCAAAAGAGAATAAGATTTATTTTTCAAGGGTACAAGACCATTGTGCTGCTTGTTATGGAAGTGAAGTATATAGCATTCCTATTCCAAAACAATTACAAGGCTTTTTCCCTCAAAAAGAAAATTCTAAATTGATTTCTCAAAAAAATAAACTCATAGAAACTTCCACTGGAAAAGATTTTGAACTAAATGATTTTACCTTTGATTCGAATTCGGCTCTGCTTACACAAAATGGAAAAATGAGTTTGGAACGGATTTTACTTTTTATGAATGAAAATCTTGATGTTTCTTTACAAATAATTGCTCATACAGATAATGAAGGTGAAATGAGTTACAATCAGATTTTATCCGAAAAACGTGCAAAAGCAGTTTGTCAGTTTTTGGAAAGTAAAGGAGTTGATAAAAGAAGACTTCTTCCACTAGGGAAAGGAGAAACAGAACCAAAAGTAGAAAATACAAATCAAGAAAATAAAACCAAAAACAGACGAGTAGAGTTTTTTGTGATACAAAAAGTAAATTAAGAACAGATTTGAAAACTCAAACCCTAAGGGATTATGAAAACCCTTAGGGTTGAATGACTACATTCTTAAAATATCTAAGGTATATGCTCCTCCTTCACTAAGAACGAAAAAAGCACTCTTTGAATACGAACTATCATTGGCTTCAGAAGAACGAAAAACAAAACGATAACGCCCTGGTTGAAGTGCAAAGTTGGTTCTTGGAATTCCTTTTTCTGGTAGGTTCATCACCCATTCTTCGCTTCCGTCTGGTTTAATAACATAGACACTTCCATAGCCTGATAGTTTATTCAAAATGGTTACTACCCCTGGGGAAGCTACTTTTAGATTTGTTGTTCTGCCTTGATTGATTTGGACATTTTCAAAAACAGTAGTTGGGCGTGTCAAGACTTCTACTCTATAGTTTCCAATCAAATAATTATGGGGTTCATTGACTTGTTGATTGACCAAAATTTCGTTGCTGCCTTTTTTCTGAACAATGGCACTATGTCCAGTGGAATAATCTAAAGAGCCTTTTTGTTCAATGTTTAACTTTCCTTGTGGAGTCATTACCTTGATTACATTGTGTCTTCCTCCAATAATTTCTACATTTTTTTGAATAATTGATGGTGTAGTATAAACAATCAAATCATAAGTAGGAATAGCATCAATATCAAGCTCATCTGTTTTGCCTCCTTTGTCTCTAAAATGAACCAAATTATAACGAGATTTTTGAGTGACTTGATCTATAAAAGCCATGTGAACATTAGC
The DNA here is from genome assembly GCF_037126285.1 of Bernardetia sp. MNP-M8. Classification (NCBI taxonomy): domain Bacteria; kingdom Pseudomonadati; phylum Bacteroidota; class Cytophagia; order Cytophagales; family Bernardetiaceae; genus Bernardetia; species Bernardetia sp. MNP-M8. The sequence continues at coordinate 261,327 of NZ_CP147012.1, read as the reverse complement.
TTCCTTTGGTTGTTTTTTCTCATCTAAAAGCTCAACTGTTACAGTTGTTTTTCCTAAGGTTTGTTTGACTACTTCTTGCAAAAATCCTTTAAATTGTCTTGATGTTTTGGCATTAAAAAAACGTCCCATACATTCAAAACCTTTTGCATATTTGGGTTCAATTCCCATTCCTACAATGAAAGGCTTTAAGAATATTCCTTTTTCTTGCAAACCTCTTGAAATAGCACAAGGGTCACCATCACAGGCTTCAATGCCATCTGTTATCATTACAATTACATTTCTGGTGTCTTTTCCGTCATTAGGAAAATCTTTTGTGGCTTGTTCTAATGAATAGGCGATGGGAGTTGTTCCTTTTGGTTCTAATCCATCAAGCATAGTTCTTATTCTGTCATTGTTTCTTGAGCCAAAAGCAACTTCTAATTTAGAATCTTGACAATTTTTTTGTTTGAAATTGAATTGATGACCATAGACACGCATCGCAACCTCCACATAAGGTACATTTGCAATCGAATCTATCATATTAGACAAAATTTGACGGGCAATATTGATACGTGTATCGCCTTCCCAAGCCGAATTCATACTTCCACTTGCATCAAGTACAAATAAGAGACGAGTAGTTTGAGGAACTTGTTTTTTTTGAGCAAAAGCAGAAGTAGATAATAAAATTAAGGGAAAAGCACTAATAAATAATAAAACGAATAAAAAACGTAGGTTTAATTTCATAGTTATATTGATAGTTGGAGGAGAATTAGAGTAAAAGTGAGCTAGTTTTTTTAATTTTGTAATGAAGAATAGATGTAGCTTAACTTTAGGCTGAAAAAACGTATCTTAGATTTTTAGTCTAAGATAAAAATAAAATTATAAAGAAAGAGAGTTTCAAACATCTTTCCAAAAAATGGAATTCACATTTTTAATAAATCTTCTCTAACAATACCCTATCTCAAAACAGTTTAATCTAAAAACAAACACTTTTTTACCTTGTTCATCAATCATAATGACTACTAGCAAAACCGATATTCAAACACTAGAAGAAAAACAAAACGTATATATTCAAAAAATTAGAACGGAGATAGAGCCTCTGCGTGAGCAACTTTTACATCATCAAGTCTATGCAACTATAAGTTCGGTAGAAGATTTGAAGATTTTTTTAGAGCATCATGTTTTTGCTGTTTGGGATTTTATGTCGCTGCTTAAATCACTTCAAAATGAACTTACTTGTGTTCAAGTGCCTTGGATTCCGAAGGGAAATCCTCTTACACGTCGTTTAATCAATGAAATTGTTTTGGCAGAAGAAACCGATCAAGACGAGGAAGGAAACGCAAAAAGTCATTTCGAACTCTACATTGATGCAATGAATGACTGTAAAGCTGATATTTCTAAAATCACTTATTTGATACAACTTTTGAAGGAATGGAAAAGTGTCAGAACAGCCCTTTCTCAAATTGATATTGCCGAATCTATAAAAGAATTTGTTTCCTTTTCATTTGATGTCATTGAAACTAAAAAAGCGCATAAAATAGCTGTGGTTTTTACTTTCGGAAGAGAAGATTTGATTCCTGACATGTTTACTTCTATTTTGAGAGATATGAAAGCCAAGTCTTCTCATGATGCTGAAAGTATCAAAAAACTAGTTTATTATTTTGACCGTCATATCGAATTGGATGGCGACCATCATTCTCACATGTCTATCCAAATGATAAAAGAACTTTGTGGCGACGATGAAGCAAAATGGAACGATGCCATAGCCATCAGTAAAATTGCCCTTCAAAAAAGAATTGATTTGTGGGATGGAATACTTAATGAAATTGTGAATGGTAAGACAAGTGATAAATTGTAAGTGATAAGTTATAAATTGAATTTCAATGAAAAAATACTTTTTAATAGCTATTTTTTTCTTGGTTTCGCTTTCTGCTTTTGCTCAAAATTTTGATTCATTAATTTCTAAAACTGAAAAAGAACAGTTTTTAAGCCAAAAAAATGAAATTTTGATGCTTCTTTTTGATGGAATAGAAATTAGTAATAAACATGATTTAGAAGAGGTAAAATGGAAGCCTAATTTTTATGAAAGCAAACAGAACGTAATTTCTGATGAAGATTTTGCTTATACTCACTTAGATACTGTATTTTTTTATCAAGAAGGAAATATAAAAAAGGCAGTTGTTATTTTTGCTACGTACATGTATGAAAAAAATAGAGCGATTGATTGTCATTTTTGCGCTCCTACTATTTCAGTTGCTACTTTTGAATATGATGAAAAACTCAAAAAATGGCAAGTCAATAAATTTGATAAATTTTATGGAACACATGGACTTTATGGAAAGATTCAAACTATTGTTTTAAAAAAAATAGGCAAAGAAAAAATTGCTCTTTTCTTTTATGCTGGTTTTACTCATATGGGAGAAAATTATTCTTGTACTACTATTTATGATTTGTCAAAGTTTGAAAAACTAAAAACTGTAAAAACACATTATGAGAATTTGGGTTCTCATCCAGAGAGTGAAAAAGAAAAATGGATAAAGACAAGTAAAGAAATTATATTTGATACAACTCAAATAAATAGTAATGGATATTATGATTTAATTATTACCACAATAAATAAAAATTCTACTAAGGTTGAAGTATTTGAATATCGCAATTTAGAAGGTTACGTTCTTAAAGAATAAAATCACAAAAATCTATGCTTAAGAACTAGAAAAATGATTATTAGAAATGATATAAAGCAAATATCCTTTTTCCTTAAACAACAGAAGAAGAGTAGGTAGAAAATTCAAAGAAAGTATACGATTCAAAGTAGATATATTTTTATTATTAGCTTTGTAAAATAATTTTGTAGGAGATATAATTTGAAATTTTTCAATTAACTAGAATTTTTATTTAAAAAGCATATTCTCATTATTCTTAAATTTGCAAAAAAAACTATTTTTATACGGTTCTAATTTATTCAAAACATGAAAAATTACATTATACTTTCTTTGATTTTATTTGTGTTAGTAAGTTTATTTTCTCTCAAAAGCTTTGGGCAAAACAGTAATAACAAAAAAGAAATATTTTATTTAGTAAACTCTCTAAATCCGAAGAAAAAAATAAAACTATCAGGTAATTATGAGCTATCACAAGAAGCAATTAAAAGTGATTCGACGATGAAAGAAATGAAAATATCATTAACAGGAAATATAAATAGTATATCAGATTCATCTTTAATTTACAATATTTCACAAGAATATATTTCTTTTGATTCAGATGAAGGTTATCATATTGTTATGAATCCTCGTAAGTATGATAAGAACAAAATAATAAAAGTCGTAGACATTCCTTTTCAGAAGGTAAACTCTATTAGTTATTCTACTCCTACTCGTCAAGTGTTGGGGGGAATAAGTAATTCGGCTGCTATTCTATCTGCTTTTACAACTCTCATTGTTGCACCTTTGGTAAGCATTAATTATGGTAGTGGGAAATTTAGACAAGACAGGTATTATAAATTTGCTGGAGTTGGATTATTTAGTTTTATTGTTAGCTTACCTATTGCAGCATTATCATCATCAAAAAAATATAAAATATCTAGAAACAATCAAAAAGGAGAAGATTTTTGGCATTTGAGAGCTAGATAAATTTATTTTTGTTTAAAATGAAAAATCCCTTCTAACAATAAAGTCAGAAGGGATTTTTCATTCCTTAGAAATAGGTAGTTAATTAATCATTTATAATTAACCACTAATCATTGATTAATATTTCTTTGGTTTCTTAGGTCTTACAAGAGGTTGCGCTTCCTGTTGTTGCTCAGGATTTTCTGCTTCCTCTTCCATTGCTTTCATATATTCAGCCATTTCTGCTTTGTCAGAATATTGTTGAGCATATTTTTCTTTTTTCTTTTCTAATAACTCACGTTCGTGTTCGATAGCATTCTTAGAATACAAATCTAATACTAAAGGAGTTGCTACAAAAACAGAAGAATACGTACCTACAATTACACCAATAAGAAGAGCAAAAGAGAATCCTTTAAGAGCTTCTCCACCGAAGATAAACAAAATCAATACTACTAAAAGTGTAGTAACTGAAGTAATCAATGTTCTGCTTAGTGTTTGATTAACAGCTCCGTTGATTGTTTCTTGTAAGTCTTCATCCACTCTATCATTAAGAGCTTCACGAATACGGTCAAATACAACCACTGTATCATTCAATGAATAACCAATTACAGTAAGAATGGCAGCAATAAATACTTGGTCAATCTCAACAGCAAATCCTAAAAGATAAGCAATTGCAAAAAGAGAAAGTACAATCAAACTATCATGTGTAAGGGCTGCAACAGCACCAGCACCAAAACGCCAGTTGCTAAAACGAACTGAAATATAACCAAACATCAAAATCAAAGCTACAATTACAGCCGTACGAGCTGAGTCTGCAATATCATCAGCGATAGTTGCACCTACTTTCGAAGTACTTACTACTTCTGGATTGAGAGCTGTATATTTTTCTCCCAAACTAGCCATAATTTCGTTCTGAATTTGCTCATCTACATCAGTAGATTCTTCTTCCGAACGGTAACTTGTTGTAATTTTTACTTTATCATTTCCATCATAACTTTTTACCTCTACTGAAGTATTGAGTTTTTGTTCAATGCTTGCTTCAATTTGTGAAGGAGTTACGTCTTGTGAAAATGCAACTACATACGAACGTCCACCTGTGAAATCAACACCCATATTTAAGCCATTTGTCACTAAAACAGCAATACCAACAGCAATCACAACACCAGAAACGATATAACCAATTTTACGTTTGCCCATAAAATTGAAGTTTGTGTTTGCTAACATATTTTTAGTAAATGGAGTAGAGAAAGACATATTGCTCTCGTCTCCTTTACGGCTCATCCAATAGATAATCAAACGGCTTACATAAACTGCTGTAAAGAATGAACAAACAATACCAATCATCAAAGTAACAGCAAAACCTTTAATAGGACCTGCGCCCAATACATAAAGTACAACCGAAGTGATAAGTGTTGTTACGTTGGCATCAATAATTGTAATCAAAGCTCTTTGAAAACCGTCTTCAATCGAAACCATCAAACCTTTACCCATTGCAAGTTCCTCTCTGATTCTTTCAAAGATAAGTACGTTTGCATCAACTGACATACCGATTGTAAGAACGATACCTGCAATACCTGGAAGTGTAAGTGCTGCTCCAAGTTGTGCCAAAAGTCCGAAAATAAAGAAGATATTTGCAAGAAGAGCTACGTTTGCTACAATACCAGCTTTTGCATAATAAATAATCATAAACAAGACTACTAAGCCTAATCCAACAAGGATAGACAAGATTCCTTGTGTTTGTGCAACTGCTCCCAAAGAAGGTCCTACTACTGCTTCTTCTACAATACGAGTAGGAGCAGGAAGTTTACCAGCTTTCAAGATATTTGCTAAGTCTTTTGCTTCATCTACTGTAAAACTACCTGAGATAGAAGAACGACCACCACCAATTTCTTCGTTTACATTTGGTGCTGAATATACATAATCATCAAGAACGATAGCAATCTGACGACCTACATTTTTTCCTGTAAGGTCTTTCCAAAGACGTGCGCCTTCTCCATTCATAGCCAAAGAAACTTCTACTTGACCATTTGGATTGATATCTTGACGAGCATCAGTAACTACATCTCCTGTCATTGGAGATTTGCCACCTGCTGCTGTTTTGATAACATGAAGTGTATAAAATGCTTTTCCTTCGTTTTCTGCATCTGGTTTTACACCCCAAAAGAATTTCATGTCTTTAGGAATGATATTTTTTACCATTGGGTCATTCAATATTTTATTGATAGAAGAAGTATCTAAGGCTTCATAGGTCAATGTAAAATAATTCTGACTAAGAGGAGTAAGTTTTGCGAAAAGAGGAGAAACAGTTTGATTTTGAGTTGTATCTGCATCAGCTAATAAATCATCTGTTTTTGCAGAATCTCCTTCGTTAGCAATTGCATTACCCAAACTATCTGTTTGTGTGTCTGTATTCATTATCAAGTCATCTCCTGCATCAGCTGTATTTGTTGTATCAGGAATTGTCAAATCGTCTGTATTTGCAGTTTCTGCTTTTTCCATACGATTTTCTACCCAAAATGTATTGATTTTTGTCAAAACTTCTTGGTATTCTTGTGGCTGATATACTTCCCAAAACTCTAGTTTGGCAACGCCTTGTAATAAATCACGAACACGCTCTGCATTACTTACCCCTGGAAGTTCTACTTGAATACGGCTAGTTCCTTCAATAAGCTGGACATTTGGCTGAGTTACACCGAATTTATCTACACGAGTACGGATAATTTCGAAAGCTCTTTGAACCGAACCATCAACTTCTGTACGAATAAAATCTTCTACTTCTTTGTCAGAAGAACGGAAATTGATTTTTCCACTATTTGCAGAAGTAGCAAAAACATCTTTCAATTTGCCTTCTCCTGCTTTTGCTTGATAAGCATCAAAGAAAAGTTCTACATAACGGTCTTGACTAGAAGCCTGTTGTTTGTTTGCTTCTGCAAGTGCAGCTTGAAAGTCTTCGTTTTGACTTTCATTAGAAAGTGCTTTCAAGATGTCTATTGGAGAAACTTCAAGTGTTACGTGCATACCACCTTGAAGGTCAAGACCAAGATTAAGCTCTTTTTCTTTTACTTCTTGATAAGTAAAGTTAGCTATTAGGATGTCATAAACAGGCTGTGACCACATAGAGTCTAAATACTGTTTTTTGAGTGCTGCATCACCTTTTGAATAGGCTACTGCATTGCTTTCTACATTGCGAGATACAAGTGTGAATGATAATGAGAACAAACACAAGACTGCAAAGAGAATAGCAAGGAATATAATAAAACCTCTATTTTGCATGAGAATAAATTTAAAAGGTAGAAATTAAAACCAATTCAGAAGTTAGAAATTAGAATTGAGAATTAAATTCAATATTGAAAATATGAAATGTATAAATGTGTGAAATGAAATTGCAATTGGAATAAACAATATTACGAAGTAATTATTAGGTTGAAACCTAAAAAGCATTTAACTGATTACTGGTAAATGTTTATTTTATTGATAACTGACTACGGTGCGTTTGGGGAAATAAAGCAACTAAATAATGTTTTGAAGAATGTAGAACTAGAGAAGTAATACGTAACACTATTTATAGTTTGAGAAGAAAAAGAAGGAAATACAAATTCTATACTTGACGTAAGAATTATATTTTGAAAAAACTCTGTAGTAACAAACCCTTGCAAAAGAGCATCAGAAGAAGTTGCTGTTTTGAGTGTGAGAGGTTCTTTTTCTTGTTGATTATCTGAATTTGATAGATTTTTCTTTGTATCTACCTCTTTATCAAGTTTATTGATTAAAGAATAATCAATTTCTGTATTTTCTATACCTTCAAAACGATTTTCTAATAATCTTAGGTTTGCATCTACACCAACAAAGCGCATCGTCGTCGAAAAGACAACTAGCACAAGCATAAAGCAAGTCATGAAAAGAGTACGAGAAGAAGTTTGAAAGTTAGTTTTAGGCATTACCTTTTAATAAAATACAGTTCTTAATAGAATTGCAAAAGTAGTGTTTTTAATTTAGAATCCAAAAAATGATTTAGCATAAATTAAATACTAGTTAGATTATCTTGCAGGAACATGTTTATTTCTGAGCTTTATAATTGGTTTTTCTAAAAGCTTATAGATTGCATAACCAACTATAAATGAAGTGACAAAAGCAATAGGTATTTCTAACCAAATAAAATCAAACCCTAGTTTATTAAAGACATATAGATAAAATTGAAGAACAAAAGAATGAACAAGGTAAGTGCTATAAGACGAAACAGCTACTTTATAAACAAAAGAACTTGTAGCGATAGGTATCGGTGCACTACGCACTGCTACAATCAATGATAGTGCATACATATAAGAGTTTAGTGTTATAGAAAAATAATATTTATAGGTGTTATCTACAAAATAGAAAAGAGATACTAATATGAATGTAAGAGCATAAATAAGATAGGCATAAGGTATCAAGAAATCGAAAAATGTCTTTTTGTAAGAAATTATATAAGAAATAATAACTCCAATAAGCAAACCTTCATATCTAAAATGAGTAGCTGTAAAATAATATCCGAAGCCTGAAATGGGTGTAGTCGGATAAGATAACATCCTAGCCAAAAGAGGGATTACTAATAATATAAGAATAATAAGAGGAGAAATTTTGCGAGGTAGTTTGAGAATTAGTAAAGTCAAGAAAGGCATTACAAGATAAAAATGTTCTTCTACACACAAACTCCAACTGATAGCATAGAATGAAATACTTTCTTGGTAGTTTTGTAAAAAAAATAAATGCTGCCACGAAAAAGATTCTCCACGAATAAAATATACGCCTAAATAAGCCACAAAAAGAAATATATAGTAAATAGGAATAGTTCTGTAACCTCTTCGTCCAATAAATCTCCAAATTTGAACATTTCCATATTTTTTTTGCTCGTGCCAATAAAGACTACCTATCAAAAAACCACTCAATACACAAAATAAATCTATTCCACTTACTCCTACTATCTCACTCCATTTCCACAACCAACGTGATACGCCTAACATATTACAACAATGATAAAAAACTACAAAAGCAACTGCTAAAGCTCTTAGTAAATCTAAATTTGGATAACGAGATATTTTTGCCATTTGGTTCTAAATTCTTTGACCTTGATTAAAAGAGTAAAGATACTATTTCAATAAGAAACTACAAGAGAGAATAAATAAAAAAAGTCCTTACTCAAAAAATGAATAAAGACTTTAGTTTTATGAAACTTTGTAGCGAAGGAGAGATTCGAACTCTCGACCTCAGCATTATGAGTGCTGCGCTCTAACCAACTGAGCTACCTCGCCATATTTTTGTTTTTTCCTGCTTTTTTAAGGGGTTTCTTTTCCCTTATTGCGAGTGCAAAGGTAAAAGGTTTTTTTAATTTTACCAACATTTTAAAGAAAAAAAATCACTTTTTTTTGAATAAAATTAACCTCATTTTTTAATTTCTTGTAAGTCAGTTTGTTATGGTTGTGGCTTTTATTCTTTCAAAACTTTATTTTGTGTTTTTGAGTTCAGTAGTTTTACAATTATTAGTCAATAAAAAAATAAAAGTCTTATGGAACTCAAAAAAGGAGATAAAGCACCCGAATTTACTTCGCATGACCAAAACGGTCATGAAGTAAAACTTTCCCAACTCAAAGGCAAAAAAGTAATCCTGTATTTTTATCCAAAAGATGATACACCAGGTTGTACAGCACAGGCTTGTAATTTGAGAGATAATTATACAGACCTCCAAAAACAAGGTTATGTAGTTTTAGGAGTGAGCAAAGATGATGCAGCTTCTCACAAAAAATTTGTTGAAAAATATGATTTACCTTTTCCTCTTTTAGTTGACGAAGATCATGCTATCAACGAAGCCTATGGTGTTTGGAAGGAAAAAAATATGTTTGGTAAAAAATATATGGGAACACAGCGCACTACTTTTGTAATTGATGAAGAAGGAAAAATTGCTGAAGTTATCAAGAAAGTAAATACAAAAGAACACGCAGAGCAAATAGTTAAATAAATTTAGAAGTTAGATTTTAGAATTATTTGAATCAAAAGGCATTTGAATTATAACTTCTAAAATCTAACTTCTTACTTCTGAATTTATTTAGCTTTTCTCATCACAAATTCAGTTACATATTTTCCGTACCATTCTGGTTTTTTTCCATTTGGATAAATTTCATCAAAGAAAACCAATCGTAATAAATCGCCTTTGATAGTATATCTATAAAGCTGTTTTCCTCCTTCAAAGCTAGGTACTTTTGCTATAAGTGCTGTTGTTGTAACTGTAGAATCAGTCATTGTATAAGTTCCTCTATTAAAGACAACAGAACTAAATCCTGCCATTTTTTCCTCATCAGTAGGCTTTGAAAGATTTATAAAAGGAGTTCGGAGTGTATCAATTGGTGTCCACATAATAGAATAGCGGTTTTCTTCAAAAATAAATAGACCATATTGTGCCTTTGGAATTGAATAAACAGTATCTTTTGTTTTCCAATGTACCTCTACCATTTCCCAAGAGCCAATTAAAGCAGATTTTTTGCTTGCTTTGATAGAAGTTTGAGTAGATTTACAAGAAGAAAATCCGATAAGAAAAAATAAGAATAAAGCAGAAAGAGAAAGTAAAAATTTGAATTTCATAGTAGAAGAGTTTATTTTGTGAACAATTAATTTAAACAAGATAGAAAAATAAAGTTACAATGAATTACGAATTACGAATTACGAATTTATTTTTTAGAGGATAAGAAATTCAAAACAATTATGTAATAAGGCAATTTCTCACTAATCACTAATCACTAATCACTAATCACTAATCACTAATCACTAATCACTAAAAATATGATTTCTATACAACAATTTACATTTAATCAGTTTCAAGAAAACACTTTTGTACTTTTTGATGAAACAAAAGAAGCCATTATCATTGACCCTGGATGTTATTCGCCACAAGAGAAGGAAGTTTTGAAGGCTTTTATTAAGCAAAATGACTTGAAAGTAGTTCGTCTTATCAATACACATTGCCATATTGACCACGTTTTGGGAAATAAGTTTATTAAAGATACTTATGATGTAAAATTAGAAGCACATAGAATTGAATCCGAACAACTCAATCAAGTTCCGTTATATGCTCCTTCGTATGGTTTTGGTGGATATGATGCCACAACAGTAGATATTTTTATAGACGAAAAAACAGATATTACTTTTGGTAACTCTACACTAAAAACGCTTTTCGTACCAGGACATTCCCCAGGGCATTTGGCTTTTTATTCGGCAGAACAAAAATTTTGTATTAATGGTGATGTTCTTTTTCTTCAAAGTATTGGAAGAACTGATTTACCTGGAGGAAGTATGGAAGTTTTGAGAGACACAATTCAGAATGTAATGTACAAACTACCAGATGATACAAAAATTTATTGTGGACATGGAAACCCTACTATGATTGGTTTTGAGAAGAAAAATAATCATTTTATTAGAGAGGCTTAAGAATGAATTCAAAATAAGAAATGTTATACTCCTTTTGTGTTGTACTTTTAAGCCCTCTAATACATTATAGCTAATTTCTTAGATTTATGTCTATTGTTATAGAACAGCGAAATACAAATACACGGCTAAAAGCCGAATACAATATAAGTCACTCGGCAAAGCCAAGCGACGACAATCTTGCGAGGTACAGCAGGGGGAAATTTAACAACAAGTGATGAAATATAAAAATATGATCAATATACAGAAAGTATCTATTATAGGACGAGTAGCAATTGGTATAGCTTGTTTAGAGCATATGTTACCTGAGACGAAATATCCGAAGACACTAAGCATATTATTATCCTTTTTAAATAAATTTATATATGATCCAAATATAGTTATTGACGAATGGGAAGAATTATCAGCTGAAATTATCCCTGACGTAATTTTAAATATGTCATATTCAGAAGATGAATTTGTCGTAATTTCACAATCAGAATATTTGGATTTTGAAATATTTTATCAAGAAGTAGGAGAAAAATGTTGTTTGGTAATTGATAAAATTGTTGAAATTGCTGGTATACATTTTTATACATCTATTCTTAGTTACAGTCCTGAAACTGTAAAATTGACACAAGATATTTTAAATATTTGTGAAACTGAAGTAGGAAGCATACCTAATATTATATTGTATAAAGAGTGTAAATTCAATAAGAACAATGGTTGGGGAGTAGTATTCCAAAAGGAAAATAAAAAATAAAAGTGTTCTCCCCGTTCGGCGTAGTGTTCCAATAGCCAAACAAAAAAAATGAATGTTGGGCGTAGTCTGCGACTACGACCTATCAGTTGGCAAATCTTCAGATTTGCGAGTGTGGATATTTTTGTATTTACTTGACTACATAAATCTGAAGATTTATATAACTGATAGGTCTTAGTTGTAAACTAAGCCCAACAACTAATTAGATAGTTTGTATTTGCTTTACATTTTATGGTTTACTTTTTCTACAAAAAACAGTATCTTTCCAATAAAAAAATATGAGCGAAAGAGCATACAGTATCAATAATCCTGATGGTATTTATTTTGTTACTTTTTCTGTTGTAAACTGGATAGATTTTTTTGTTAGGCAACCATACAAGGATATTATTGTAGTGAAGTATTACCAAGAAAAAAAAGGGTTGATAGAATTGGTTTTTATTTGATTTTTTGTGGAGACTATGTCGTTTGTGAGGACACAAACAACAGTAGGGACTGAATTGTCAAAGTATAAATTTATTGCTTTACATTCCTATACAACCCAACCACATAAACAAAAGCAACTAAAATCATTACAGCACAAGTATAAAACACAATAGGAATTCTAGCAATATCACTTTGATAATACCAACCAGAAAGGAAAGCTCCTAATCCAATTCCTATTTCTAAGGCGATAAATCTAGTAGCGATTGCTTTTCCTTTTGTTTTTGGGTTACTCAAATCTATTGTCCAAGCACTCAGAGAAGGTGAAACAATACCCATTCCTATTCCATAAATTATAGCACTAAAAAGAAGTCCAAATAACGTTTGTAATGTTCCCATCAAAACTAAAGAGATAATTGTAAAGCCAAGCCCAATGCTTACAATTAATGTTCGACTGTACTTATCCGATAATTTTCCTGCTATAAATCTCACAAACAAAGAAGCAATGGTATAAACAATGAAAAATAATCCTTTGTTTTTTCCTCCTAAGTGTTGTGTCCAATCAGGAATTAAAGTCAAAATTATACCAAAAGATAGATAAGATAAAAGCGTAACTAAAGCAGGAGAAAGCACTTCTTTTGCTATAATATCGTTTCTGCCTAATTTTAAAGTAGATGTGCTAAATTTCTGTTTATTGGGTAATGTTTCTTCTAGCCTAGAAACTAAAATGATAGATAAAAGAGCAAAAAAAGAAGAACTATAAAATAATACTTCGAAAGAATAGTAGAGTTTGATAGAACTTCCAATAGCAGGTCCTAAAGCTAAACCCATACTAAAAAATAAACTTTGAATTCCTAAGGCTTCTCCCCATCTTTTGGAAGGAACAATATCAGAAACATAAGCTGCAATGGCAGTAGGACTAAATCCTGTCGAAAATCCATGTACCAATCGTAGAAGTAAAAATCCTGCAACACTCGTCAGAATAGGATATAAAAAACCACAAAGTACACAAACTAAAGCACCAATTATGATAACAGGTTTTCGTCCAATAGAATCAGTTAGCTTTCCACTAAAAGGTCTTGAAATGCCAGCCGTAAGAGTAAATAATGCGATAATTAAACCAATATAGTTGCCTCCTCCAAGCTCACTCAAATAATCTGGGAGTTCTGGAATTAGCATATTAAAACTAGCCGAAAAAAGCAAACAGCTCAGACAAACTAAGCCAAAGTTTAGTGTATAAATTGAGTCTGACTTAATCATTTATAATTTTGTTTTTTCTGAAATTATCAAGAATGGATAGTGTGTAATCCCAAATTATGCTAGAACCAAGTTTAATTCCTTTTACTTTTTCTATAATTTTGTTGTAAGGGACTCTGAATTCTGTCCAAGTTCCTCCTTTATTAGATTCATTTTGAAGTATAGGTTCAAATCTATCCATTGTCTTTGCAAATTTTGATTCTTTTGTCTTTCCATCTTCAAATTCTTGCCATAACTGAATGTACTCTTGAGTTTGGTCTTCGGGAAGTATTCCAAATATTCGTTTTGCTGCTATTAGTTCGTTATCTGTATTGACATGATTTTTGGTTGTATCATAAAGAAAAGTATCTCCTGCATCTATTTCTACTAAATCATGAATCAATAACATTTTCAAAACTTTCAAAATATCTATATCTTCGTTAGAATGTTCTGCCAGTATCATTGCCATCATTGCCAAATGCCAACTGTGTTCAGCATCATTTTCGTGTCTGTTGCTATTGAAGAGTTTCGTTTTTCTTTGGATATATTTTAGTTTATCTATTTCTTTGATAAATTCAATTTGACTGTTGAGTCTGTTAGTTTCCATTACTATTAATAATTTTTTTAAGTGTAAATAAAGTGCAAAGAAAGGCAAGAATCAGTAGAAGGGAAAGGACATTTGTCCCAACTAAAAAAAATAGTAAAAATGATTAGAACTAATTCGGAATTACTTGAATATGTAAGTAGGAATATAAAAAATACTACAACCTATTTTATTGAAGAAAAAATTCCAAAAAATCACATTTTAATTGAGCAAAATCAAAAAGTACCTTATGCTTATGTGATCCAAACAGGAATTGCAAAGTGTTATCTTACAGAAGACACAGGAAATGATTTTATACAAGAGTTTTTTGGAGAAGGTGAGCTTTTCGGAGAAATAGAAATAATCAATGAAAGTCTGAGTTTTTGTGCCATAGAATCTATTTCAGATATGGTGGTATATAAAATCTCTAAGATTCATTTTTCAGAACTTTTGCAAAATGATAAAGAATTCAATGCCCTGATTGTAAAAGCCATGGCTAATAAAATTAAGTACAAAGCTCTAAGGCATTCTCACAATCAGTCTCATTCTATTAAATCAAATTTATTGAGATTAAAAAAACAGTTTCCCCAACTAATGAAAATTATTTCAAAACAAGACATTGCTAATTACTTAGGAATTACACTTCGCAGCTTTAATAGAATTTTGAAAGAGATTGATAAATAGGTGGAAAGTAAGAATAAAGTGAAGAGTTAATTGTTAATTTGGTTGAATTATGATTTTTTAAATCAACAATAGGATTTATTCTATATAAGCTGTTTTTCCTTCGATAAAAAAATAAAGACTGGTATCATTTTTAGATTATTTATAATAGTAATTATTCTAAATAAGTGGAATAAAGTGCTTAACTTTGTGGTACTTATAGAAAAGTGTATCAAAATGAAAGAAAAACTCATTTTATTTTTGATACAAAACAAAAAAACTTCCAAAAACCAATCTCTGCCGTTGTTGGTGTTTATCCACCAATAACTATTAAAAATATTCAGATTTGAACGACCTTCGAAGATATATCATTCAAGTAGCTATTTTAGTAGTTTTGTTAATTTATGGTTTCCAACTACTTTGGTTGCAAGTCATTTCCGATGATTTTCAACAGCAAGCTCAAAATACTTCTACACGAACAAATATTTTATACCCTCCTCGTGGTCTTGTTTATGATAGAAATGGAAAATTATTGGTTGAAAATAATCCTGTTTTTGATATAGAAATTATAGCAAAAGAGTTTAAATTAGAACCTAATGATACCACTCGTTTGTGTGAGCTTTTGCGTATTTCCTTAGAAGAATTTAGAGATAAGTTACAGAAAGCAAAGCATGGCTTGCAGCGTTATAAGCCTTATCTATTTATAAAACAGATGTCAGTAGAGAATTATGCCAAAATTCAGGATGAACTCTCTGATTATGAAGGTATTTATCCAAATGTAAGAACGATTCGTAAATATCCATACTCTTCTTTCTCTGGTGGTTTGGGATATGTGCGTGAAATCGACCAAAGAATGCTTTCTAAAGACACAGCAGACTATTACCGACGTGGAGATATGCTTGGTATTAGTGGAATAGAGAGAAGCTATGAAAAAGAATTAAGAGGAAAAAGAGGCGTACAGCAGGTTATGTATGACCGTTTGGGAATTGCTAGAGGAGCTTTCAAAGATGGACAATATGACACACTTCCAGAAGCAGGAATGACTCTTCAAACTACAATAGATGCCGAACTTCAAACGTATGGAGAGTATTTGATGCAAAACAAAATTGGTAGTATTGTCGCCCTTGACCCAAAAACGGGTGAAGTATTATCGATGGTTTCTGCACCTACTTTTGATCCAAATTTATTAACAGGAGAAGGAACAGAAGTAGCCAAAAATTATTTAATGCTTTCTCAAGATCCAACAAAACCACTTTATAATCGTGCTTTACAAGCAGCCTATCCCCCTGGTTCTACATTTAAGATTGTACAGGCTCTGATTGGTTTGCAAGATGGTGTTTTAGATACAGTTCATACTTCATTTAGCTGTTCGAAAGAATTGGTAAACTGTCATAATCATCCTTCGCCATTGAATATACATGGTTCTATTCAGCACTCTTGTAATCCATTTTATTATAAATCTTTTATCCGAATCATTCGTCAGCATCGTTCAGAAAATGATAAAGAGGATACTCGTGTTGGTTTGGATAGTTGGCATGACCATGCTTTATCGTTTGGTTTTGGTAGACAGTTAGGTATAGATTTACCTTATGAAAGCAGAGGACTTATTCCCTCAACAGCCTATTATGATAAAATTGCTGAACGTCGTGGGTATGGTTGGAAGTTAGGAAATATATATTCCCTCAGTATTGGACAGGGAGAGATGAGTGCTGTTCCATTACAACTGGCTAATTTTGCAGCTATTCTAGCTAATAGAGGACATTATTACATTCCTCATGTTGTTAGAGCAATAAATGATACTACTTTGGTAGATATAAAATACAGAACAAAGCAAAAAACGACAGTAGATGAAAAATATTTTCCTTATGTTGTTGATGCTATGGCTGATGTAGTTCGTGCAGGAACAGCACGTAGAGCAAGAATAGATGATATTATTGTTTGTGGAAAAACAGGAACAGTTCAGAATCCACACGGAGAAGACCATTCTATTTTTATAGCCTTTGCACCAAAAGATAATCCCAAAATTGCGATAGCTGTTATAGTAGAAAATGCAGGTTTTGGAGGAACATGGGCAGCTCCAATAGCAAGTTTGATGATAGAAAAATATATCAACGATACCATTTCTGATGCAAATGTAAAGTATAAAGAACAGAGAGTTGTAGAACTAAATCTAATAGAACAAGAAAAAATACGATTAGAGAAAGAAGAAGAAAGAAAAAGACAAAAAATGCAAAAAAAGAAGGAGGAAAAACAAGCCATACTCATTACACAAAAGAATAATACTGCTAAAGAAAATACAGAAAAATCTAATATTGTATTAGCAGAAGCAAAAAGAGAAGATGAAGAATAGAATCTGAAAGAATTTTCTTTTTTTTTATAAGATAACCGTATTGAAATAAAATGAATCCACGTTATTTACTACTTTATTTACCTGTTTTTTTTGCTTTTTTAATTCATTCTACAAATCATTCATTAGCTTATTGGACAGCTTGGGGAGGTTCTTTTTGGATATATCTGATTACTTTTACAGGAGTAGTTAAAGAACTTCCAACTGACCGTCCTAT
Organism: Bernardetia sp. MNP-M8; assembly: GCF_037126285.1. Lineage (NCBI taxonomy): Bacteria > Pseudomonadati > Bacteroidota > Cytophagia > Cytophagales > Bernardetiaceae > Bernardetia > Bernardetia sp. MNP-M8. The sequence continues at coordinate 244,089 of NZ_CP147012.1, read as the reverse complement.
CTTAGATCAAGTATTTCGTCCTTTCTTTTTGGTACATCTCATTTTTTCAGGCTATATGGCTGTAACCTCTGTATTCTTTTATTTAGATGCAATGGGTTATTTTTATTTAGATAAAGTAAAAGCAGAAGAATCCTATGTTTATATTTCTACTATTGCATATTGTCAAATTTTATATTGTTTAGGACATGCTGCTTATGTGCATGGACTACTGTTATTTTCAACATATAAAGTTCCCAAATATATTATTAAAGTTTCTTCTCAAACTTCTATATCTAAAATACTCTTTTTAGCGACTTTATTTTTCTTTGTAGGAAGCATTACTTTTAGATTTTTACCTGGAGGGTCACAATTTTTAAGTCAATTTCAACTTTCTATGGCTGTTTTTGCTGTGTTTTCATTTGGATATTCTTTATTAGAGAACGAAAAAAAATATATATTCATAACAGGAATATTATTTTTTTATGGAGAGTTTCAAGCATTAATTTCTGGTTGGAAAGAATTTACAGTTCTTCCTATATTACTTTTAGCAGCTATTTTATGGTCAAACTACAAAAAGATAATCCTAATAGCTTCTCCTTTTATGTTATTTCTCTTTTTATTTGTAATTCCTTATTATACAGGAATTGTTAGAGGGTTGAGTTGGGGAGGTGAGGTAGAATCTACACAGGCTGCATCTATAGCCTTAGAAAAAATACAAAATGAAAATGTTGATGGTTTGTTAGATGACAATTGGCTATTTTTAACCTATCGACTCTCTGAGATAAAAATGTTTATGGTATACGTAGATAAAATACCTGTTGAAGTTCCTTATATGACACAAGATATTCTTATTCAGTCACTAGAATCTATTCCTCCCCGTATTCTTTATCCAGACAAACCAGTTCCTGAAGAAGTGATTATGGATAGAGTGTATAAAATAGGTGCAGTAGGTAGAGGTACTACAGTATCAGCCAAACCTGCTTTTATTGCAGATTCATATATTGTAGGGGGAGAACTAGGTGTCTTTGTTTGTTTGTTTTTGTTAGGTATTTTAGTTACTTTTTTATCTAAAAAAGCAGAATCACTTTTTGGTGGATATGCCATTGGATCAGGTTGTATATTTTTAGGGTTATTTTATATTTTGATAAGAGGAAATGCTTTTGAATATGTAGTCAGTTCTGTATTTTGGAGTGTATTTACGATGTATTTATTGTTTCATATAGCAAGAAGATTTGATTTACTTGTCAAGAATCCCAATTATGAGTCTTAATAATAGTTATATTTTACCTCAGTAATCTTAAAAAAATAATTAATTGAATATTCTTCATATTACCCCTTCTTACAAACCTGCCTATATCTATGGAGGAACTACTGTATCGATAAGCCGATTGTGTGAAGCTCAAGCTCATTTTATAAATAGTCAGACTATAAAAAATAATAAATCAGCTAATAAAGTTACTGTTTATACCACAACAGCAAATGGAAATGAAGAACTAGATGTTGAGAGTAATAAGCCTATTTTAGTAGATGGTGTAGAAGTTTGGTATTTCGAAAGGCAAACAAAAGACCATACTCATTTTTCTATGGCTCTTTTAAAAAAACTATTCCAAACAGCTCAAAACTTTGATGCTATTCATGTGCATTCGTGGTGGAATACTGTTGTTATTTTTTCTGTTTTGATATGTATTTTGAAAGGAGTAAAAGTAATTGTTGCTCCTCGTGGAATGCTTGGTGAATATACATTGCAATCACAAAAAAAATCTCCAAAGAGTATTTTTCATAAATTTTTAGGCAAAAAGCTACTAAAAAAATCATATTTACATCTCACAGCACAAATAGAAAGAGAAGAAGTTGATTATATCAAAGATAATCGTGTTTTTGTATTGCCTAATTTATTATCTATTCCTATTAATCAAAATAAAATAGAAAAAACAAACACACAAGATAAAGAAGATACTAATACTTTCAAATTAGTCTTTATGTCTAGGATTCATCACAAAAAAGGACTAGAAATTTTGATTGAAGCCATCTCACAACTTAAGAAGCAAAACAATAAAAATTCAAAAATAAATCTGCAACTTGATTTGATAGGGAAAAGTGAAAGTATAGAGTATCAAAATTCTTTGCAAAAATTGATTATTCAAAATAATTTAGAAAACAAAGTAAAATGGATAGGTTGGTTAGAAGGAAACCAAAAATTTGAACATTTAGAAAAATCTGATCTTTTTGTACTGCCTTCCTTTAATGAAAATTTTGCCAATGTAGTTATAGAATGTTTAAGTACAGGAACTCCTGTTTTGGTTTCAGATAAGGTAGGATTAGCTGATTATGTAAAAGAAAAAGAATTGGGCTGGGTTTGTAAAACAAATAGTATAGATTCTTTACTTCAAACTTTAGAAATAGCTGTTAATGACAAAATAAAAAGAGAAAAAATCCGACAAACTGCTCCTCAAATTATTCAAAATGATTTTTCTTCTCAGAAATTAGCTCAAAAATATATAGAAATGTATCAAAAAATTAAAGATACAAACCAAACCATGTAACACCTAAGGAACAATTACGAATTCTATTAATTGATTATGTGTTTTTGAATAGTAGTTTGTTTAATTATTACTCCTAAAGAGCGACAAAGCGAATTTGATTTATAAGTTTGATACTTTTTAAATCTATGAAATTTGCAACAAAGTCTAGTACAAATGGTTTTGTGTATTTAATAAAACGACTTTTTTGCTCATTTTTTTATTACTTTAAAATATTTTTGTCTAATTTGGTTCGGTTCTTAGAATATAATCGATGGTGTTATACAAAGTATAATATTTATTCTCTTTTTATTTTTGGGAATAAGGTCTCACCATAGCCGTAAGGCTATTGAGAAATTTTGCCTTTTACTCCGTTAGGAGTTTCATATTGGTAGATAAAAACCGAAAAATTAAAATTCATTTACTCCGTAGGAGTTGTATATTGGTCGAATTTTGTATTAAAATTCTTAAAATTCTACCAATATGAAGTTCCTAACGGAACAGAATATACTCTTTCTATTTTATTTTTACTACCAATATAAAGTTCCCACGGAACAGAAAGACAAATAAATTTTTAACCTTACGGCTATGGTGTCCTCACCAACGACAAATAATAATCAAGTAATTTATGAATGTTATTGACGTTCTGTTACTAAATTAAGAGCTAAATTATCAACAAGAAAAAATAACAATCCAAATTTATAGATATGAAAAATTCGTATTCAATGATATTAAATCCTAACAAATATATAGTAACGATTCTGTTTTTCGTACTATCATTCTTTACATTATCTTCTTCCTTCTCACAAGGAACAAGCAACCGAAGAGCGCAAACAGCTTATAAAAATGGGCAAGATTATATTGCAAATAGAGATTTTGATCGTGGAATACAATCTTTTGAGAAAGCTGTAGATTTAGATAATAACTATTTTGAGGCACATTATGCACTTGGAAGCTATTATCATATACTTCGGAACAAAGCAAAATCTAAATTGCATTTTAAAGAAGCTGCACGAATTGTACCGAACGACCCAAAAAGAGTTAATTTGTATATGGTAGTTGCAGGAGATTATTTGGAAGAAGGAAAATACGAAGAAGCTAATAAATTATATCAAAAATCATATCAATATGCTAAATCTCAGTCTGAAAAAAATAGTGCTACAAGAGGATTAGCAATTTGTAAATTTGCAGAAACAGGAATCAAAAATCCTTTAGACATAAAGCCAGAACGTGTAACTGATGTGATTAATGCTAGAAAACTACAGTATTTTGCTGTCTTAACTGCTGATGAAGAAGAAATGTATTTTACCGCAAGAGAAAGTAATCATCCTAGAGCTGATGAAGATATTTTGAGAAGTGTAAAAAAAGATAGTATATGGCAGACTCCTGAAAAAGTAACAGAGCTAAATACTCAAACAAATGAAGGAACGTGTACAATTTCGGCAGACGGACGTACAATTATTTTTACTATTTGTGAAGGTAGTGAAAGGCGAGTTTACGGACGTTGTGATTTATTTATTAGTGAAAAACAGGGTGATAAATGGTCTGAACCTAAAAATATGGGTAATCTCATTAATACAAGTAATTGGGAGTCTCAAGCCTCTCTTTCAGCAGATGGGCGAACGCTTTATTTTATTTCTGATAGAAGTGGAGGTTTAGGAAAAACAGATATTTGGAAATCTACTCGTAATGAAAAAGGAGAATGGGAAGCCCCTCAAAATCTAGGAAGTCAAGTAAATACAGCAGGCGAAGAGTATAGTCCGTTTATTCATGTAAATGGCAGAACATTATTCTTTTCTTCTGATGCTCATTTGGGTTTTGGAGGATTTGATTTATTCAAAACAGAAATAGATGAAAACTCAGCAAAAGGTTGGACTAAACCTCAAAATTTGGGTTATCCGATAAATACGTATACTGACCAACAAAGTCTTTTTGTTACAGCAGATGGGAAAACAGCTTATTATGCAGATGGAGAAACAGAGCTTCAAGTAGATAAGCAAAATAATATAATAGGTCAAGATTTGAGTAATAGTTTTATTTATAAATTTGAAATGCCTAAAGAAATTGAAATTATAGTCAGTAGATATATAAAAGGAACTGTTTATGATGCCAAGACAAAAGAAAAATTAGGTGCAAGTATAGATTTATATAACCTGACTAACAAAACTATTCAGTCTTCTATAAAATCAGACCCACGAAATGGAAAGTATCTTTTTGTTTTAAATGAAGGTTCAAATTATGCCCTTAATGTAAACAAAGAAGGTTATTTATTTCAAAGTCTTGCCTTTGATTATTCCACAGGAACACAAGAAAATATAGTTGTAGATATTTATTTAGAGAAAGCTGAAAAAGGCTCAAAGGTAGTTCTGAATAATATTTTCTTTGATACTGACAAATGGGATTTAAAAGATGAATCAAAAACAGAATTGGATTTAATAGTAAGATATATGCAAACAAATCCGAAAATCAAAGTGCAAATTTCTGGTCATACAGATAATGTAGGAGACAAAACCTATAATCAAAAACTATCTGAAAAACGTGCTACTTCGGTAGTAGACTATTTGATAAATGCAGGAATTCCGAAGACACAATTAGTAATTAAAGGTTTTGGAGAAGTAAAGCCACAAGTAGAGAATAATTCGCCAGAAAATAAAGCAAAAAATAGAAGAATAGAGTTTGAGATTTTGTAGAGTTTTTTTTGACATAAAAAATAGCATAGATTATTATTAGTACCCTATGCTATTTTTGTTTTTTGAAATAATTACTTTTTACTTTCCATTCAAAAAGAAATCAAAAGTATCTCCACGAAGTCCTAAACGAATAGTTTCTAAAGGAACAAGTTCGTTAGGAGCGATATTTCCCAAGTTTACATTTGCACCAATGAGTTTGATAAAATAAACTTGTTGTGCTTTTTGAGGAGCTTCCCAAATAATTTTCTCAGCAGGAATTTTGGTCAAAATTTCTTGTACAAGTCCTGAGCGAACTTCACCAGTAGAACGAAAAAGCCCTACATTTCCACCTTCTCTAGCTTCTCCAATTACTTTCCAAGCTCCTGCTTCTAATTCATCTTGCATAAGCTGAATCCATTGATAAGGAGCAATTATTTTTTCAGCATCTTTTGAGCCTACTTCTGAAAGAACGGTTACTTGTTTAGAGAAACGCTCAATAAGTTTACATTTCTCTTCGTGATCTAAATCTAATGAACCATCCGAAATTTCAGCGTATTGCATTCCATATTTATCCAATACTTTTTGATATTCATCTACTTGATTTCTAACCAAAAAAGCCTCAAAAAGTGTCCCACCAAAGTAAGTAGGAATTCCAGCAGCTTTATAAACATCTAGTTTTTCTTGTAAATTTTGAATGACATAAGAGGTAGCCCAACCGAGTTTTACAATGTCTATGTAATCGCCTGCTACACTGATAAGATCTTCTATTTCTCTGACACTTAACCCTTTATCCATTACCATAGTAAGTCCTGATTGACGTGGTTTGGACGGACGATTAGGAATATGAGTGAGTGAGTAGTTTTGTTCTTGCATTTTTTTTTGATTCTAGTGCAATTTGAAAAATGAATATATTGCTCTTTTGCCTATACTTTTTTGATAGATTAAGATATGACTTAGATAATATCATTTATAAAAAAAGAGCAAAAACTAAAGCAAAATTAGGCTACAAAGATATTGAATTTGAATGAAAATTCTGTTAAGATGAAATTTTAGATTATTAAATAATCTAAAATAAAATAATTAATTAGGTTAAATAGGTGTTAAATTTTTTATTGAAAATGCTCGTTTCCTATATTCTATACTGTTTTTGAGACAAAAATGCCATTTATTCTAGTAGAAATACTTCTAACGTAACTTCTACTATTAAGTTGCATTTTTTTAAAGAAAACTAAGCACTAATTTTGTTTATATAAGTATGTGTGATTGAATATATTGATTTAGCTGTTTTGAATTTCTCTCTATTAAAGATAAAATTATGATAAAATAAAAAATAAATTTTTCTATCAGCTCTTTCTATCAAAATTACACTTAATAAAAAAACTATCTAAACAATCTTATTCAAAATAATAATATGAAATTTTCCTTATTTGCCTTACCTATTATTGCCATGAGCTTATTCCTTGTAGGATTATGTGGTAATATATTTTCTCCTTCAACTTTCAAAAAAAGCTCTTCTACTACAAAAACTATAAATTTAGAAACTCCTCAAGGCGAAAAAATCGAACTAGACAATCTAAACAAAAATGAAAAACTAAAAGGAAAATGGATACTTTTAGATTTTTGGGCTTCATGGAACAGTGAAAGCATGAAAGATAGAAATGTATTAAATGAAGTATATTCGCAATATAATTCTAAGAATTTAGAAATTGTGTCTGTTTCTTTAGATAATTCGAAGGAGCGTTGGAAAACAGCTATTGCTCAAAATAATTCTTCTTGGTTAGAACTTTCAGATTTACAAGGTTGGGAAAGTGCTGTGTGCAATAAATATAAAGTTTCTGGACTTCCCTATCACGTCCTTCTCAATCCAAAAGGCGAGATAGTAAAAACAGCTATTACAAATCAAGAGTTAGTAGAAGTTTTGAAAGAAGTATTATAAATTATCAAAAAAATAAAATTATTGAATCCTTATTGTTGATTGAAAACGATAAGGATTTTTTGGTTTGAAAATTTTGTATAAAACCTTTCAAAAATTCCTTTTCTACTCTCATTTTCTGTAATATTGTACTGAATTTTTAAATAATTTGTAGAATAAAAATTACAAAAAAGAAATTATGGTTTCGATAATAATGGGTAGCCGTTCTGATTTACGAGTAATGGGTGCAGCAGCAGAAGTTTTGGAAGAACTTCAAGTAGAATATTCTTTGACAATTGTTTCAGCACATCGTACGCCTGAGCGTTTGTTTGATTTTGCCAAAAATGCAAGGAAAAATGGAGTTAAAGTAGTCATTGCAGGTGCAGGAGGTGCAGCACATTTACCTGGAATGGTGGCTTCACTTACTTCATTGCCTGTAATTGGTGTTCCTGTTAAGTCTTCTAATTCTATTGATGGTTGGGATTCTGTTTTATCTATTTTACAAATGCCTTCAGGTGTTCCTGTGGCTACTGTGGCATTAGATGGAGCAAAGAATGCAGGTATTTTGGCTGCTCAAATTTTGGGTGCGTCTGATGAACAGTTGGCGATTCGTTTAGATCACTTCAAAGAAGCCCTAAAAGAAAAAGTAATTACAGATGTAGAAAATATTGATAAAAATGGATGGAAAGAATTGGTTTAGATTCTGTTTTAAATTTTTGTAAAGAAATCCTTGTTGAATCAGTATCAACAAGGATTTTTTTAAATATCATCAAAAAAACTTCCATCTTCTTTTGCATCTTCATTTGCTTTTTTGTTCTTTTCTACTTCTTCTTTTTCTTCTTCAAAGTCTGGAAAGTTTGAAAAACCTGAAGCATCATAATTATCTAAATCTTTTTGAGCATCTCCAAAAATCTCATCATCTCCTTCAATTTCATCAAAAAAGTTAGCATCTGTAGTCGTTGGAGGAATTTCTGTAACTGTATTTGTTAGTAAAGGCTCATTTATATCTGATTGTTCCTTGAAAATAGGTTCATTACTTTCGTTTTCATCTACTTCATCAAAGAAATTAGCATCAGTGCTTTCTTCTGGAATTGAAGTTGGTAAAGGGGCATTTATATCTGATTGTTCTTTGAAAATAGGTTCATTACTTTCGTTTTCATCTATTTCATCAAAGAAATTAGCATCAGTGCTTTCTTCTGGAATTGAAGTTGGCAAAGGCTCATTTATATCTGATTGTTCTTTGAAAATAGGTTCATTACTTTCGTTTTCATCTATTTCATCAAAGAAATTAGCATCAGTGCTTTCTTCTGGAATTGAAGTTGGCAAAGGTTCATTTATATCTGATTGTTCCTTGAAAATAGGTTCATTACTTTCGTTCTCATCTATTTCATCAAAGAAGTTTGCATCAGTGCTTTCTTCTGGAATTGAAGTTGGTAAAGGCTCATTTATATCTGATTGTTCCTTGAAAATAGGTTCATTACTTTCGTTTTCATCTACTTCATCAAAGAAATTGGCATCAGAGTTTATTGTCGAATTCTCTATTTTTTCTAATTCTTCGTTATCTTCTAAGTCATCAAAAAAACTAGAAGAATCAATTTGGCTTTCGGTCGTTTCTGTTTTAGTTATGGAGTTATCTTCTTCAATGTCATCAAAAAAATTGCTTTCAGAAATAACTTCTTTATTTTCAATTTCTTGATTATTTTCAGTAGTATTTTCTAGCTTTTGATTGCTTTCTTCTGATGTATTTTCTGATATTTCTTTATTTTTTGGTACTACTGTTGGCGTTCCCACAAGTTTGTCAAAGGCATTTATAGACTCTGTATTAATATCTAATTCTTCATTTTCTTTGTAATTTTCTGTTTCCAAAACAGCTTTTCTAGCCTCTAGTTCTCGCTTTTCTTTTTCTAATTCTTTCCTATAATTTTCGTCTAACCAAGTGCGTAACACTCTACGGTCTGCCGAACGCAATGCAGCCGTTTGTGTATTGTTTTGTAAAGGATTTGATTTAGCTAGAAAGAGTGCAGCCGTTTGAAAATAAGGATATTTTTTCAAAACCCTTTCAAAATTGGTTGCATCTGATGAATTAATGGAAGAAAAATCTTCTATAAATTTATTAAAATTGGATGAATTCATGAATTATTGTATGTGCTTTCTGGACAAAAACGTTTTTAGACACTACTAAAACGCTCAAGAGAGATAGAATTGGATAAACTAATACGTAATTTTTACATTTTATTCCACTTTTCCAAATAAAAGCTGATTAATCAATGGTTTTTTCTGATTATATTTGTAAAATTACTGTATCTGTTTACTTTTTTGCCTACCTATTTTTTAAACTACTCTATAAATATGACTAAATTTTTTACTAACAAATGGATTCCCATTGTTGAATATACCAATAAGGAAAATTATCTCAATGAGGTACAAAAGCAGGTAGATTCTATTTCAGATAAGTTTGTGGGATTGTTTTTTTTACTTGGAATTTGTCTTGCTCCTATATATAGTACGTGGGTTTTTACTTGGATTACAGCAGGTTGTACCTGTATGTTGTATCTTATAGTTCGGTTAGTTTTGCAAGAGGGTAAACTTTCTAGAGCTTTGATTGCAGTTGTGTATACTATTTTTCTATTGCAATTTATAGGTCAGCTTCACGGAATGGCAGAAATGCACTTTTTTTATTTTACTAATGCAGCACTTCTTATTATTTATCAAGATTGGCATATGCAGGTTGTTTATTCGTGTTTAGCTATTGGGCATCATTGTTTTTTGGCACTTATGCAATGGAAATATGGAACTGATCTGGGAGAATATTTTATTGGATATGGAGAAATTACTTTTTTTAGATTATTTTTTCATTTTGGAATAGCCCTTCTAATGTCATTTATTTGTGGGTTTTGGGCATATCTAATCCAAAGAATGTACATTACAATTACCTCAAAAAATAAAGGTTTTAATCAAATTGGAGCATTGGAAATTAAATAATGAAGTAAAATATTGTAAATATTAAAATAAAATTCTACCTTTGCAGTCTTGTTTTCTGTATAAGGATCACAAGCTCTATTTTATTTTATTGTAGAGAATTATTTTATTTCAGACCTCTCAAACTTTGTATAAGTTATGGCAACTCGCATTAGACTTGCAAGAAGAGGGCGCAAAAAAGCTGCACGTTTCGAAATCGTGATAGCAGACTCCCGAGCGCCACGTGATGGTAAATTCATCGAAAAAATTGGGACTTATAATCCACAAACTGTTCCTGCTTCTATCGTTATTGACGATGAGAAAGCAATGAAATGGCTTATGGTAGGAGCGCAACCTTCAGAAACAGTAAGAAGAATGTTGCACTATAAAGGCTTAATGTTCCGTAAACATCTTCAATTAGGTGTAAACAAAGGAGCAATTACTCAAGAATCTGCTGATGAAAAGATGGCAGCTTGGAGAGAAGCTAAAGATCAAAAAATTGAAAGCCGTATTTCTAAACTTTCTAGTGATAAGCAACAAGCTGCAAAAGACCGTATGGCTGCTGAAGCTAAGGTAAAAGAAGCTCGTACTGAAGCTATCCGTAAGAAACAAGAAGAAGCTGCTAAAGCTAATGAGCCTGCTGCTGAAGCAAGTGAAGAAGCTCCAGAAGCATCTACGGAAGAAACAACAGAAAATGCAGGAGAATAATTATAAGAAATAATTACGAATTAAAAATTATGATCTGCTAAAGCAGTGAAGCTAATTACGAATGAGTAGTTTATTTAATTTATATTCATAATTATTTACAGATATAGAAAAATTTGAACTTATATCTATTTATAAAAATACTTCTAAACTCTTTTTTATTTTTATTCTATTTTTTTAGAATGATGAATAAGAAAGAGTTTTTTTATAGAAAATGATTTAAGAAAAAATAAAACTACTTACTCTCAAAATATTTGTTTAACTTTTCAGAACCAAACCTAAGTGTATTGCTATTCGTTTAGTATAAAAAGCAAACAAACCAATACACTATTCATACTACCACATTTTATCATTTTTACTTATAAAATAATGGACACACACACACCTATCAAAGAAGAAAAAAATAAAATTCAATCGCCCAAAAAATTTAGAAAAACTAATAAAAGACGTTCTGACAAACAGAAAATGTCTTGGATAAACCAAGTAAAAGATATTAAACTCATCAGAAAAGATCCCTTTGGAAATTTTCTTTTTTTGAAACGAATGCTAGTAGGCGTTCTAGGGGCAGCTACTTATCCACGTTTTAATATTCTGAATAACACAAAAGTAGAAGGTGCAGAGCATTTGATAAACCTTCCTAATAAAGGAGTTATGTTTATTTCCAATCATCAAACTTATTTTGCTGATGTAATGGTCATGTATCATATTTTTTGTAGCGTAAAATGGAAACTTAAAAATATAAACTTTCCTGTTTATCTTCTCAATCCACGTACAAAAATGTTTTATGTCGCTGCTGAAGAAACAATGAAAGATGGTGGCTGGTTGCCTAAATTGTTAGCTTATACAGGCGCAGTAACCATAAAAAGAAGTTGGAGGGCAAAAGGAGAAGAAGTTAATCGGGGAGCTGATACATCTGCCCCCAATAAAATAAAACAAGCCTTAGCAGAAGGTTGGGTAGTAACTTTTCCACAAGGGACAACAAAAGCATTTGCACCAGTCAGAAAAGGCTCAGCACATTTGATTCATGAACTAAAACCAATTGTAGTTCCTGTTTACATAAACGGCTTTAGAAGAGCATTTGATAAAAAGGGATTCTTTTTGAAAAAACGAGGTACAGATTTACAAGTAACCTTTAAAAAACCTGTTCAGTTTACAGACGAACATACTATTGAGGATATTCAAAAGTTTATAGAAAAACATGTTAAATTGCCAGAGGAAATGCAGACGATAAAGTAAAAAGAAAAACAAAAAGGCTTGAAAATTAAATTTCAAGCCTTTTTTTATAGTATCTTAATTCAAAGTTTTATTTAAACTTCTTTATTGCACCTGATTTTACTTTTCCAAAATATTCTCTTAAATCCTTCCTCACTTCTGGTGATAAGATTATCAGACCCAAAATATTTGGAAATGCCATTCCCAAAATCATCATATCTGAAAAGTCTACTACTGCACCTAGTTCGATAGAAGCACCAATTACTACGAAAATCAGAAAAATAGCTTTGTAAACTAAGCTCGCAACTTTGCTTTGTCCGAAAAGATAAGCCCACGCTCTTTCACCATAATATGACCAAGAAATCATAGTAGAGAAAGCAAACAAAACAATAGCAATAGTCAGTACATAAGGAAACCAAGGAATTGATTTACCAAAGGCTTTAGAAGTCAAGATTGCACCTGATAAACCCTCTGTATTTGCATATTCTCCTGTAAAAATAATAACAAGTGCAGTCATTGTACAAACGATAACTGTATCGATAAATGGCTCTAAAAGAGCTACAATTCCTTCACTTACAGGCTCATCTGTTTTGGCAGCTGAGTGAGCAATAGAAGCCGAACCTACACCAGCTTCATTAGAGAAGGCTGCACGACGGAAACCTTGTATCAAAACACCGATAAAACCACCAGCAGCAGCTTCAGCATTAAAAGCACCATCAAAAATAAGCATAATTGCATCACCAACAGCAGTAATATTTATCATAATTACAATAAGGGCAGCCAAAACATAAATACCACACATAAACGGAACAATTTTATCCGTTACTTTAGCAATACTTTTGATACCTCCAATGATTACGACACCTACTAAAATGGCAAAACCAACTCCAAACCATACTCCATTACCTACTAATGCTGGAATTTGTCCTTCCAATTGTGCAAAGGCTTGATTTACTTGGAACATGTTTCCACCACCAAAAGAGCCTCCAATACAAAGAACAGCAAAAGTAACAGCCAAAACTTTACCCAAAACACCTAAACGTTTTTTAGCTAATCCTTGACTCAAATAATACATAGGACCTCCAAAAACTGTCCCTTCTTTATCAATAATTCTATATTTCACACCCAATGTACATTCTACAAATTTTGAAGACATTCCTAAAAGACCTGCTGTAATCATCCAAAAAGTTGCTCCTGGTCCTCCAATAGAAATTGCAATAGCAACACTGGCAATATTTCCTAAACCAACGGTAGCCGAAAGTGCCGTAGTAAGTGCTTGAAAGTGAGAAACTTCTCCAGTATCATGTTCAGGGTCATCAAATTTTCCACTTACCAAATCAATTGCGTGTTTGAAACCTCTAAAATTGATAAAATTCATTTTGAAGGTAAAATAAATTGCTCCCAAAACAAGCCAAAAAACAACTAAAGGGATTGACTTTGTTTGTGGTGTTCCATTTGGGTTTAAAAGAGGTTGTTCTTTATCATAATCTATAATTCCTAAGACACCACCATTTGTACGAACAACATCTGAAGCATCTTTATTCTGAGTGACATCATAAACTGTCATTCCTTCTTTAAGCGCAATGTTGATTGTTCCGTCAAACTGTGCATAAATTTCTCTATCTCCTTTATTTGAGCTTACAATAGCAATCAAATCGGCTTGTTTTACTTTTGCTTTGTCTTCAACAAGCCATTTCTTTACTGTTATCTTTGTGAGTAATTTATCTGTTACAAAAGGAGCTTTTACTTTGCCTTCATTGACTTGAATTCTTGGGTCATAGATTCCTATTGCTGCAAATGGGTCAAAAAACAAAACTGTTGCCATTGCATTTACTAGAGGTGTAAAAGTAGCATTTAGATTTTCTCCACCAGATTCTGCTTCTACGACCGTCTGAAACTCAGCCTCTTGATCTGCTGCATCAATTACTTTCAAAGAAACTGTAGCTCCTTCTGTATTTCCTTTACATGTGTCAGCTACAATAGGCGTTGCTGCATTTGACCAATAATAACGATATGGAGGTGTTCCCCCTTGTACTTTTGCTACGACGATTCCATTATTTATACTACCAGATGGATTGATAGTTTCTAGTTTTCCTGTAAGCTCACTTTGAGAAAAAGCAGTAAGAGAAAAGAAAACAGAAAACAGAAGTGTAAGTAAAAAAATGCTACTTTTTGGTAATAGTTTTTTTGTTGTGAAATGCTTTTGTACGGAATAAATCATAAGAAGATGCTATTATATTTTGATAAGTTATTGGGTAAACTAAGTTTAATTAAAATAATCTTTGTGAAGAATCACAAATTAAATAGATATGCAAATTAAGTCAAAATTTACTTTATATAACATAAAAGTTGCTAAAAAAGGTGTATTTTGGAAAGGGACTATTGATTTTAACTAAAAAGTAGCTTTAAAATTCCTTATAAATGATAATTTTTATATGTCCTTATTTGCATGATATGGATAAATGAGTGGATTTTATTTTATCTAAAGACCTTACTATTTCTCATACACAAACTTAATTACAGGCGTAATATTTTAATGCATGATACTTCTGAGAAAAAAATGTTTAATTCTAAAGACCTGAATGCAAAATATATCATTAAGAGGTGTACACACAAAAAATCCATTCAGAAAATAATTTTTCTAAATGGATTTTTCTTATAAAAATATATCTTATCATTGTTGGTGTCTTACCAACGCCATAAATTTAATGAAAAAATTCTTTGACTTTATCAAAAAACGAACGGTCTTGTTTGTCTAAATCAGGAGCAAAGTTATCTGCTGTTTTTAGTTTTTCCATTTCTTTGCGTTCTTCTTTAGTGAGTTTTTGAGGAATCCAAACATTGACATGAATAAGCTGATCGCCTGTTTCATAAGTGTTGTAAGGACGAATTCCTTTTCCACGCAATCTCAATATTTTTCCTCCTTGTGTTCCTGCATCTATTGGCACTTTCACACTGCCATCAATGGTAGGAACTTCAACAGTTGTTCCCAAGACAGCATCTGGAAAACTGATACACAAATCATAATGTACATTTTTTCCTTCTCTCTTAAGGAATTTGTGTTCTTCTTCTTCAATAAGAATCAATAAATCGCCTGCAACGCCTCCTCTTGGTGGGTAGTTTCCTTTTCCTGCCATAGAAAGCTGCATTCCGTCTTCAATTCCTGCTGGAAGTTTTATTTCAGTTACTTCTTCTTTCATCTGAACACCTTCGCCACTACACGACTTACAAGGGTCAGTAATGATTGTTCCTTGTCCGTTACACGAAGGACAAGCTGCTGTAGTTACCATTTGTCCAAGCATTGTATTTGTAACACGTCTTACTTGACCGTTTCCGTTACATTGCTTACAAGTTTGTTTGGAAGAGGCATCTTTTGCACCCGAACCATCACAAGTGTCACACAAAACTTGGCGTTTGATTTTGATTTTTTTCTCTACACCATGAGCAATTTCTTGAAGTGTAAGTTTGAGTTTGATACGAACAGAAGAACCTTTTTTCTGACGCTGTCCTCCTCTTCCTCCACCAAAAATATCATCGAAAGGAGAGCCACCTCCACCTCCAAAACCACCACCGAATATATCTCCAAAATGAGAGAAAATATCGTCAGCATTTTGGAAGCCACCACCACCACCATTCATTCCTTGGTGTCCGAAACGGTCGTATTTAGCTTTTTTTTCTGGATTTCCTAAGGCATCGTATGCTTCAGCAGCTTCCTTAAATTTATCTTCTGCTGTTGCATCACCTGGGTTTTTGTCTGGGTGAAACTTGATTGCTATCTTTCGATAAGCTTTTTTGATTTCTTCTGCTGATGAATTGCGTGAAACACCCAACACTTCGTAATAATCTCTCTTGCTCATAACTGGTAATTAAATTTTTCTAATTCTGTAAAGTAGTATGTCACTATTTTTTGATTGTTTTCCTTTTAAATTTAATAAAACTGGTTCAAGTGTAAGTTCTTGAACCAATCATTAGCTAGGTTATGCACCTACAACTACTTTAGCAAAACGAACTACTTTATCGTTGAGAAAATATCCTTTTTCTATTTGATCAACTACTTTACCTTTCAATTCTTCTGAAGGTGCTGGCGTAGTTGTGATAGCTTCATGTATATCTGTATCTAATGGTTGCCCAATAGGTGAATCCATTTCTTTAAGTCCTTGTTGCTCTAAAACGGTACGGAAACGCTTTTGTAAAATTCCGATAGCATCAAAAGCAATATCTGCTTTTTGGTCTTGGTCTTCTGTCTGATTTATTGAACCTTCAGCACGCTGAAAGTCATCTAAAACAGGAATAAGCGCAGCCATCATGTTTTTATTAGCAAGCTGTGTATGCTCAATTTTTTCTTTGGCAGTACGACGACGGAAATTTTCAAATTCAGAATACAAACGTAAATGCTTATCTTTCAATTCTAAAAGTTCGGCATGATAATTTGGTTCTGTTGAATTGTCAGTTTCTGTTGTTGTTTCTTCATTTGTTTCTGCCGAAGTGTCCGAAGTAGATTCAGCTTTTGATTCTGAGTTTAGATTTTCTTCAGTTTGGTTATTTGTAGAACCGTTGTCAGAATGATTGTTAGTATTCATACTACTTATATTTTGATTTTATATTTTGAAATAGAATGTCTTTTTTATGTAGAGAGAATATTGTTTTTTAATATTATTTATATAAAACTATAGCAAAAAAAATTATAATTTTACTTTCAATACTAGTAAAGAATAAATATTCTGTTATTGTATAAATGAAACAACTTATACTCTAATTACGCTATCAAAAAGGCAATATATTTGCCAAATGTGCTATTTGTTTAGTTACGTGTCAGTTTGACAGATAACTAGATGAAAAATAAATTTTCTTAAAGCAATAAATTAGTTTAACAATTATTTAAAGATTTGGTAATATGCTTAAAAAGCCAAATAAAAATTGGAATTTGGTTTGGTTTTTGAACAATTATAATTAAATTGCGTTGCAAACGTTTTACTATTTGCAAAAACATAGTTTTGAATTTATCCTTCAACAAATCATACCCTTTCTTATGATTTATACTTAACTCAAAAATTTCTACCCTTTTCTATGCTCTTGTTTAATTTAACTGCTTTCTACTTGCTTATTATGAAGAAAACCTACCTGACCATCACTAGCCTTTTATTTGTTTTATTTTTTATATCTTCTGCTTTTGTATCTTCTACTTCTACTCTAGGTGGTGGCGAAGAAAAATTTATCCCCAAAACAGAAGTTGCTCCAAAACTTTTATCAGATGCATGTTCTCGTACTCGTTCTTCAGATGCTTCTATTACCCACGTAATGCTTCATTTTTGTAGTAATGCAGCTCAAAATCCAGAAAATCCTTACAATTTAAAAGATATTTTGAATGTATTTGAAACCTATAAAGTTTCTGCTCATTATATTATAGACAGAGAAGGAGTTATTCATCATTTAGTAAATGAAAATCGTTCTGCACACCACGCAGGAAAAGGAACACTTTCACACGAAGCGCATCGTCATAATGACTTAAATGGACGTTCTATAGGAATTGAAATGATGGCAATTGGAACACAAAATGAAATGTCAAAATTCATTTCGACTTCTACTTACCAAAAAATAAATAAAAAAGATGTTGGCTTTACAGAAGCTCAATACAAATCTTTAGCTCGTCTTTTACATGATATTGAAAGCCGTCATACAGATATTAGCCACGACCGTAAACACATTGTAGGACATGATGAATATGCACCTTCACGTCGTAGCGACCCAGGTAGTTTGTTTGATTGGAAAAAAATTGGTCTTACAGTTAACTAGACTAAAAATAAAAAGAGTAGAACCAAAAAGGTTTGAGTTTCAATAGAAATTCAAACCTTTTTTTATGAAATAAATTCAAAAACTTTTAACTTGCTTTTGAGTTGTTTTATCAAATTACTTAGATTACTGCACATTGTAAATAAATATTGTAGGTATTTCTACTAACGATTTTTATTCCTTATACAGGATTCTATAAATTACTACCTCTACCAAAAAAGAAAAATATGATTATCAAAAGTTTGTTCGAAATCGCTTTTTATAGTTCTTTATTAGTCGCCAAGAAAGTAGGTACTACAATAGGAGAAAATTTGCCTTTTTCTGAAAAGAAAAAACAAAAAAAGGCAATAGCTCCTTTAAAAACTGTACAAGTAAATTTAGAAGAGGAGCAAGTAGAGAATAATCAAGTAACAAAAAAAGAAAAAGGAACAACTCCTAAATCAGAAACAAAAGCTGAAGAACCTAAAAAAATAACTCCAAAACAAGAGGCGAAAATTATGAATTACTCTCTCAAAACTAAAAAAGAGCTATATAAAATAGCACAAGAAATTGACCTTGAGGGACGCTCAACAATGAATAAAGGCGAGCTAATAAAGGCTTTAAGAGAACATTCTGAAAAATAAATTATATTTTAATCTAATTTAAAAATCAATTTAAAATTTTAAAAATTTATGGCAAAAGACCACGGAAACTCAATCAAAGACGACGAACGTTATGAAGCTCTTCGCAGAGAAGGATATAGCAAAGAAAAATCGGCTCGCATCGCTAATACCCCAGCCTCAGAAGCAGGAAAAAAAGGAGGAAAGGCAAAGGAGTACGAAGACCGAACTAAAAAAGAACTCTATCAGCAAGCCAAAGAATTAGATATAGAAGGGCGTTCGAAAATGAATAAATCCGAACTTATCGATGCGCTAAGAAATAATTAAAAAGTATAACAGACTTCCTAGTGTGTTATATAAAAAAATCAATAACTCAAAATATCGTGCATTCTGACAACTCCTAAGCAATTATTTTTTTCATCTACTACAGGAGCGACATAAATCTGACGCTTTTTATTTTCCATTACGCTCAAGACTTCTGAGAGTCGCATTTGAGGATGCAAAGAGATAGGGTTTCGTGTCATTATTTCTTCTGCTTTTACGGTTAGTGTATCCGAATGAGTCAGAAAACGCCTTACATCACCGTCTGTAATTATTCCTTCTAGTTTAATAGAATTTTCTTCATTTTTACAAACACAAACAGCACCCAAATTATATTTTGTCATTACTATAACAACTTCTTTGAGTGAGTTTTGAGCAGAAACAATTGGTAAGTTTTCCTTACTGTGCATTACATCAGCAGCCGTAAGTAAAAGATTACGTCCTAACTGTCCAGCAGGATGAAAAACAGCAAAATCACTATCTTTAAAGTTTCGTGCTTTTATCAGTGCAGCAGCCAAAGCATCACCAATGACAAGTGAAACCGTTGTGCTACTCATTGGTGCAAGATTCAACGGACAGGCTTCACGCTCAACAGTTGCATCTAAAACTAAATCTAAGTTGTGAGCTAGACGAGTTTCTATATTACTAAAAATGCCTATTGTTTTTGCGCCTACTTTACTGAGTGTTGGAAGCATTTTTACAAGTTCAATTGTAGTTCCACTTTTAGAAAGCATAATTACTATATCGCCTTTTGAAACCATTCCCAAATCTCCATGAAGTGCTTCGGAAGCATTCAAAAAAACAGAAGGCGTTCCTGTACTTGCAAAAGTAGCCGAAATTTTGTGTGCAATAATTCCAGATTTGCCTACTCCTGTAACTACAATTTTTCCTTTTGAAGTCAAAATCAGTTCAATAGCCTTTTCAAAGGTAGTTGCAATTTGGTGTTTTGCTTTTTGTAGCGCATCAATTTCTAAATCAAAAACTTCATTGGCTGAATTTAGGTAGGATTGCATTATTACTTTTTTTAGAATGGTTGAAGTCGTTGGGGGAGACACCAACAACAGTAAGGTTTTACTCTGATTTTTTCATTAATCAAAAGTAATAAAAATAGCTTTCTGGAATTGTAATTTCTAATAGATTTGAAGTTTTTTAAACTTTTAAGAGGTATTTTGTTGTTGATGTCGCTTTGCTAAAACACCAAAAAGGGTAGGAATTCGTAATTTTTAATTAGCTTCGCTACTTTAGCAGGTCGTAATTGTTTCTATTCTAAAACCCATCAAAAGAATATCATCGATTTGTTCTTCATTTTTCATCCAATCTACTATCGTAGTATCTAAAATTTCATGCTGCTCTTCCATCGGTTTTTGATGAATTTTTTGTAATAATGCTCTTAGTTTTTTTATCATAAACTTTCTACCTTCCAAACCTCCAAACTGGTCTTGGTAACCATCTGAAAAAATATAAAACATAGTAGGTGCATTCTCTTCATTCAAATCTATGATATGTGTTTTGAAAGAATCTTCTTTATAGACATCTTTTCCTCCAATTGGTTTTTTATCGCCTTTTAGGGTTTCTATTTCTCCATTTTTTATGTAAAGAAGTGGATTTTTTGCTCCTGCAAACTCTAATATATTTTTTTCTTTGTCATAGACACAAAGTGCCATATCCATTCCGTCTCTATTTTCAGTTTCTTGTTGCTTGAGTGTTGTTTGTACGCCTTTGTGAAGCTCGTTCAAAATTTCATGAGGTGTAGTAATTCCTCTCAAATTTACAATTTCATTGAGTAAATCGTTGCCTATCAATGACATAAATGCGCCTGGAACTCCGTGTCCTGTACAATCAATGGCTGTCAAAATTACTCTATTGTCTTTTTCGGTTGTCCAATAAAAATCACCTGAAACAATATCACGAGGCTTAAACAATACAAATCCTTCTGTATTTGCTCCAAAATTTGTAAAAACCTGTGCAGGAGGAACTAAAATTGCATCTTGAATGCGCTGTGCATAACGAACACTATCAGTAACTTTTATATAAAGCTCATTTAATTCTTCACTTTTGTGAGCAATGGCATCACGCTGCATCTGAATTTCTTCCGTTTGTTGTTCTAATTCTACATTTTTCGATTCAATTTGATCTTTTTGTTGTGCTAGTTCTTTATTTTTTTTCTTTGAGCTTAGAAAAGCAAAACCAATAACGAGTAAAATTAATAGCGATAAAATAGCTGCGATAGCAAATATTTTTCGCTGAGCTGCTGATTCTGCTTCTTTTACATTGGCTTCTGCCTGTGCTTCTGCTTGTTTTTTTTCTGCTTCTGCTCGTTCTCTAGCTAATGTTTGTTTGTTTAGGTCAGCTTGCTGTTCTAATCTTTCTACTTCTCGTTTTCTATTAAGTTCTTTTTGTTGTAAATCTTCCACTTCACGTGCTGCTTTTTGAGCATTGAGTTCTTGCTGTGCAATGAGTAGCTCTTGTTTTGTACGCTGTTTTTCTAAGGCTTCTTTTTCTAATCGTTCGGCTTGTAATTCTTGTTTTTGTTGTAATAAAGCTAGTTCTTGATTTTGCTTATCTAGTGTTAGTTCTTGTTCTTTTAATTGTGCTGTTTTTAATTCTTCATCAACCATATATAGTTGTAGTTCTTTTTCTGTTCTTTCTATTAAAAACTGCTGTTGCAAAAGTTCTTGTTGTTTCAAACGTTCTTCCAAAAGTAAAGAATCACGAATATTGAGATGTTTTTCATACGATTTTAGAGCATCTTCATAATTATTATTTGCTTGATTAATTTGTGAAGCTGTTAGGTGAATATCTTTTACTATTTCACGCTGTTTATATTTTTGAGCATAAACTAAAGCAAGTTCGTTATATTCTCTAGCGTTATGGTAATCTCCTAACTGATAATACAGAGCTGCCATAATATTGTATAAGCGAGCTAACTCTCTAGGTTTATTTTTTATTTCTACTATATTTATTGATTGTTTTAAAAAGCGCATCGCATTATCATACTGAGCTAGGTTTTGATAAACGATTGCTGTATTTGTAAGTGTGATTGGGTCTTCTTCTAATCCTAATTTTTTTTCTATTTTTCTAGCTTGTTCAAAACTTGTAATTGCTTTATTATAATTCCCTAAAAATTTGTAGGTATAGCCAATATTATTCAGTGTTGCTGCTACGGCTGCCGAATCTCCAATTATTCTATCCATTTCTAATACTTCTTGATTTGCATCTAAAGCTGTTTGATAGTCTTTATTGGCTTGGTAAGCTGTTATGAGTTGGCGAAGAGCTTGTATGGTAGCATACGGTTTTTTCTGAGGTAGATAAATTTGTTTTGCATTTTTATAGGCTGTAATGGCTTGTGGGTAGTCTTTTTGAGCCAAATAGGACTCTCCCAAGCGCATCGAAATTACAGCTTGAGTAGATGAGTTTGCATCAATTACTTCTTGTGATTTAGTAAAATATTCAATGGCTTTATCGTGTAAACCTCCATTTTGATAAATAATCCCAATTTCGGTATAGACTTGAAAAAGAGCTTTTTTATCGTTTTGTTTTTCTAATTTATTGACAGCTTGAAGGTAGTAACGGAGTGCGCTTGCTAGTTTTTGCTCACTTTGCTCATGGCGTGCAGATTTGAGTAGCTCTTCTACAGTTTGGCTACTTTGAGCCAAAACAGAAAAGTTAATTCCGATAACCAAGAAAAATACAAACCAAAAACGCATTTTATTCAATTACGAATTAAAAATTAAAAATTACGATATAAACTTCAATAACAAACGAAGCAAAAATTTTATTATTCAATTGTATTTTGACTTTCTATTCTCTTGCTACTAATCTCTCGTTCTAGTTCCTTTGTGCTAATCACAGTTTTACAATCATTACGGGTACTTTACTTTGAAAACTCATTCCTTGCGAAACACTTCTATGAAAAAGTCCTTCAAAGAAGGAACGCTCTTTTGTTAGCATAACTAATAATTGAGCAGGTTTAACATCTAAAAAGTCACTAATTCCTTCCTGAATACTTTTATTATAAGTAATTTCAAAACTCATTTTTTCTTTTGAAATAGAAGAGTAAATTTTTTGTAATGGTTTTAATTGATAATCAATTAAGTTTTTTTCCTCTTCATTTGTAAAAACATGAAGGCAAGTCAGGTGCGCTCCCAAAATCTCACAAAAGAGTAATAGAGAATCAATAATATCAGCATCTCCTTCATCTAAAGAAAGTGCAAAAACGACATGTTCAATGCTATCTTGTATTTGTATCTCCGAAGGCACAATCAAAATAGAAGAAAGGGTTTGTTCTAAAGTTTGTGAAATAAGCCTTTCAAAAGGTATCCCTTCCCATTGTGAACGGTCTTTTGCTGAAAGAATCAAAATATCAGCATCATGTTTTTTGATAATCTTGATAATATTTTCTTTTTCTCTTCCTTGTTGAATAGAGGTTTCTATTTTAATATAGTCTTCTGAATTTTTATAACATTCAAAATCATATTCACTGACAAAAACGTGCAGTTGATTTTCCAAATCAGACAACAAATGAATTGGGCTATTTTGAGGATAGGTATGATGAACGATTATTTTCGAACCAAATTCTTTGGCAAGCAATATTGCATACTGCAACGATTTTGCAGAAGACAAAGAAAAATTAGTTGGAACAAGTAGCGTTTTCATAATTAATTACTCAAAATAAACAAGAATAAATAAAGGTCATCACGGTTAGTTTAGTAATATTGATTTTTCCGTAGCGACAGGTTTGAAAACCTGTCGCTACGGAAAAATAAGACTGTTTTGCTTTTCTATAACTTGCTAATTATTAGACCTGTAAATAACCGTGATAACGTTTAATAAGTATAAATATATCAATTTTTATTCAAATTCTCTATCAAAATATCTCTTGCACAATCTGTACTTATAATTTTCATTTGTGATTGGGAATTCTTTTCTTCCATATCTAGAGGAGCAAATTCTTTTTCAGCTTTAGAAGCTACACAATCACAAATTTTAGAAATGGTTAGAGAATCTAGTTTTAGTAAGGACTTTTCATTTTCACTATTGATTTCTACTTTACAGTCAGACTCAAACTTTGCTTTATATTCTAAGTTCCATTCTCCTTTTTTTCCTAAATTGTTACAAGAAGTCAGAACAACAACAAATGTAAAATATACAAATAGCCTTGATTGTTCTTTTAATTGATAGATATTATTTCTCATAAATGGTTTAACCTGATTCATTAAATTTTTTCTAACACAAAGATATGAAGATACAAACCTCCAGCTTCAGTTACATATTCTTTTGTGATTTTATATTTTTTTATCATAAAGATAACTTCTCTAAAAACGCCTTGTCTCATTGTAAGAACGACCACTTTTCCGTTTTTAGATAAAATTTTGTCAGCCGAACTCAAAAATTGGTCGTATAAGCCACGCATGTTTACCTGTTTTCCAGATTGAATTCCGAAAGGTAAGTTACAAACTATTTTATCTATTTGCCCATTTTCTAAGATATAATCTTGTAGGCTTTCATCTAAATGACGTGCATTGAGTTCTCTAACCCCTACAAAGTCAAAGTTATTTAATCGTAGATTTTCTTGTGTTCCTTCCATCGCTTTTTGGTGCATATCTCCAGCCAAAATTTTGATTTTATTCCCAAAAATACTGGCAGCTTCTAAAACAATTGTTCCTCCTCCACATGTACAGTCTAAAAGTGATTCTCCTTCTTTAAGACCTGCTAAAGTAAGTAAATGATACGCCAAAGTATGTTTGGTGGCAGCTCTGTGATGAAATACTCGCTCAATTTTATTATATTCTCCTTGACGATGTGCAAGTGTATCATCAGTAATTTGATAACCCACAAGAACAAAACTTCCTATCACATCAACTCTCAAGTTATATTCATATTCTGTTAAAGAAACAGGTGTTTGATAACGCAAAATTACGGTGTGTCCAATATGTTTTACCATTTCCATGGATGTAAACTCATGGGTCCCATAACGTTCGGCACTTGCACGAAACGATTTTGCTGTTTTTAGTTCTGGCAAATCTATTTGCATTACTTTTTGTTTTAGAGCTTCTAAAGTAGGATTTTCTAAATAAAAAGTACCTTTCAATTCTATGACAGAATGAATACTTCTAAGTGAAAGCAGTTGTTGCAGAACTATAGCATTTGTATTTTCATCAGAATCAGGAACAAGAAAACAAACACGATGCGAAAAGTTTTCAAATTGTTTTACTTCTGTGGCTTTTGGTATTTTCTGTTTTATCTCTTCTATGACTAAATCTTCTAAATTATAATCACAGGTTACTAAGTATTTTTTCAACTGAATTTATTTTATTGATAATTTTTTATTTCGTTCCGTTTTATGCAACTGAATACATAATTTTTACACAAAAATAGAATAAAGTTTGTTAAGCTAACTTATAAAATCCGAATTATTGGTTTTTTTCTGCCTTCTGTTTTATTTATATCTGACTATTCATGTATTTTTGTCCTACAATTTTAAAAAGACAAACTGTGTTATATGTTTAAAAAAATAGATAAACTGGTCGCTCATTCCTTTTTTGGGCTTTTCTTTCTTACTTTTTCGGTAGTTTTATTTATTCTACTGATGGTTTTTATGTCCAAATACTTTGAGGATTTGGTGGGTAAAGGTTTGGGGGCAGAAGTTTTCGCAGAACTCTTTTTCTACTTTTCACTTACTCTTGTTCCACAAGCATTGCCATTGGCTATTCTTTTGGCTTCCTTGATGGCATTTGGAAATATGGGTGAGCATAATGAACTCACAGCAATAAAAGGATGTGGGATTTCACTTATCAGAATACTTATGCCTGTTGGACTTTTTGCTATTTTTATGACAGGAGTGGCTTATGTTTTTAATGATACTATTGTTCCAGAAGTAAATTTGAAGGCATACCGTTTACTTTATGATGTCCGACAAAAAGAACCTACTTTAGACTTTCCAGAAGGTTCTTTTTATAATGGTTTGCCAGGTTGGAGTATACGAATAGGCGAAAAAGTAAAGGGAACAGATAGCTTAAAAGATTTAATTATCTATGACCATAGAAGCGCAAGAGGAAATACCGATCTTATTATTGCTGATAAAGGATTGATGTTAAATAAACAAGATGAGCAAATATTAGAATTCCATGTAGAAAATGGTCATCGCTATTCTGAACAGCTTACTAGTGGTGGAGTAGATAAAAATGCTTTTATGAGAGATAAATTCGAACAAGCCACCTTCAATTTTGATTTATCTTTCTTGCAAATGAGTGAAACTTCAGAAGAGTTATTTCAGCAAAATCGATATATGATGACTGTTTCTCAACTAGATGCAGAAGCCGATTCTCTTATGCAAGATGCTAGAGAAGTAGAAGATGAAAATGCAACACGAGCAAGGAGTTATTTTGATTATACTTTTTTTGTAGAATTTGAAAGAGAACGATTAGCGCAGCGAGCTGAACAAGAAATAAAACAAGCTGAAAAAAGACAAGCAAAACTAGATTCTTTAGATAAAAACCTTATAAAAGAAGATTCATATAACTCAGATGTAGCTTTAGAAACAGATAAAAGACAA
This sequence comes from Bernardetia sp. MNP-M8, assembly GCF_037126285.1. Taxonomy (NCBI): domain Bacteria; kingdom Pseudomonadati; phylum Bacteroidota; class Cytophagia; order Cytophagales; family Bernardetiaceae; genus Bernardetia; species Bernardetia sp. MNP-M8. The sequence goes on along the minus strand of NZ_CP147012.1, from coordinate 217,870 downwards.
CAAACAGCACTAGATTCGATTAAAAGACTAAATCCAAAAAATCCTGATACGTCTATATTAGATAGTGCAAGTGATTCTAAAAATACAGAAACAGAAGTATCTAGCTCTACTGGAGCATTTTCAAACAATAGAGGTTCTAATCCTATAAAAACTAAGTTTTATAGAGGTCACATGATGGAAGAGTCAATAGAGATAAACAATAATCTAGCACCAATTCCTAATGCTTTAGATGGGTTAGATACAATTGATTGGAAAAATCTTCCTGATACAATTACAGTAGCACATCAAAATTTCTCTAAAAAAAGTAAAGAGGTAATAATTGATAGAGCATTAACTAAAATTAGAAATATGCGTTCTTTTGCCAAAACAAATAGTGATCGAATTGAACGTTTTGAGTATGATTCAAGAAGAGCCTTATTAGAAAAAAATAAACGCTTATCACTTGCTGTGGCTTGTTTTATTATGTTTTTGATAGGTGCGCCACTTGGTACAATTATAAAAAAAGGAGGACTGGGAGTTCCTGTTCTTATTTCAATCATCTTTTTTATCTTATTTTATATTGTGAGTATTACTGGCGATAAGTGGGCAAGAGAAGAAATTATTTCTATTTTTATGGGTTCTTGGGCTGCAAATATGTTGCTTTTAGTTTTTGGAATTATATTTTTATTACAAGCAAGAGCAGATTCTAGGCTCTTCGAAGTGGATGCGTATGTGGTTCTTTTTGGGAAAGTAAAAAAGTATTTTGTAAAGCAGAAAAACACAAATGAAAAAGTATAAGGGATTTTTCTACTATAAATATAAAGGTTGTTGTTGGTGTTTTAGCATAGTGACACCAACAAAAACGCTACTCCTTTTCTTAAAAAAATTCATAATCATCAATTTTAATTCGTAATTATTTCTTCAAAAAATGAATATAGAAAATTCAAAAAATGATTGGGAAACCCGTTCTACTAAAACGGTATATGAAAACAACTGGATTCATGTAAAAGAAAACCAAGTAATTAATCCAAGTGGAAATAATGGAATTTATGGTGTAGTTCATTTCAAAAATGCAGCTATCGGAATTGTTCCTTTAGATGAAGAAAATAATACTTATTTGGTCGGACAATGGCGTTATGCACTAAATGAATACTCGTGGGAGCTACCTATGGGAGGCGCACCAACAGATGATTATTTGTTGCATGCACAGCGAGAGTTAGAAGAAGAAACAGGACTAAGAGCCAAAAAATGGAAAAATATCATGAAATTACACACTTCGAATTCAATTTGTGATGAAGTGGGTTATGTATTTTTGGCACAAGAACTCAACCAAGGAGAAATGCAATGGGAAGAAACTGAAAATCTAGCAATAAAAAAACTGCCTTTCAGAGACGCTTATCAAATGGTTTTGAATGGGCAAATTACTGATGCCATTAGTGTTGCAGGTATTTTGAGAGTAAAAGTTATTTTAGATGAAAGAGTGTAGAATCCTAAATACTTGATATTTTCATCCAAACAAAACTTTATAAAAGTCCTATAATAATCGCCAATTTAATTTAATTTTTCTAACTTTGCCAATGACTGTGTTTTGTAATACAGCTGTAGAATAATAGCTTTTCTTTTTTTCTTTTCTGATGAAAAAGATGACTTTTAATTTATAAAATGCCTTACGTATATTGTTTTGATTGAAAAATCAGAAACAATACTTTAATTATTTGCTGATTTTATCTTGTAACTATTATGATGAACGAAGAAAACGAGAACCAGAACGAAAACGCACACAATAACACTACTCAAAATGTAGAAAACTCTACAGAAAATATTGAAGTAGGAAGCGAAGCAAGTGTAAGTATGGATAATACTATTGCTAAAGAAATTGTCCAAGAAGCTGAAAGTAATATAGAAGCAACTGAAAAACCTGATTTAAAAGATGAATCAGCAGAAGAAGCTGAGGAAGAAGTAACTGAAGAAGATTTGGAAGCTATCAGAAAAGAAAGCGAAGAGACAAATGCTTCTGATGATGAAAAATCAGATGATACAGAAAATGAAAATTCTGAAAAAGAGCAAAGACAACAAACACAGGAACTTCCACAAGAAGATTATTCGACTTTGTCTAAAGAAGAATTAGTTGCTAAAAGTGCATTGTTTGCAGCGCAAGCAACAACAGCAACAGAAGAAAGAATTAACTTTCGTTATTTAGATGACCAAGTTTCAAAAATCAGAGAATTTATAGATGGTTTTAATGAAACAGAACGCAAAGAAGCACGTCAGAAATACGAAGAATCAGCAACAACAGATGAAGAAAAAGAAGGCTTTTCATTCCAACAAGATGACCTCACTGGAATGTTCTATGAAAACTTTAAGGCAGTAAAAGAAGCCAAACGCAATCATTATGCAAAATTAGAAAGCGAAAAACAAAGCAATCTAAAGAAAAAACAAGCTATCATTGAAGAACTTCGTTTGCTTACAGATACTTCAAAACCAAGTGAACTTTCAAGAAAAGGAGAATTTGATAGAGTAAAAGCAATTCAGTCAGAATTCAAAAATATTGGTTATGTTCCGATGCAAGAAGCTGACGAAATTTATAGAAATTATAAAGCATTACTAGACCTTTTCTACAATCAAAAATCGCAGGAACGTGAGCTTTTAGCTCTTGACCGTGAGCGTAATTTGGAAGCAAAAGTTTCTATTGTTACTCGTGCTGAAGAACTTTTGAATCACGATAAATTAAATGATGCTGTAAACGAACTCAATCGTCTGCATCAAGAATACAAGCGTATTGGTCCTGTTCCTAGAGCAGACCGTGAGCAGCTTTGGGAGCGTTTCAAGGTAGCTTCTGACAAAATTTATGATGCTCGTAGAGAATATGCAGACAAATTTAAGGCGCAGTTAGAAGAAAACATGAAACTTAAACAAGACCTCTGCCTAAAAGTAGAGGAGTTTGTAAGTTATGACACAGACAAAATTAGAGAGTGGAATAACAAAACGCAAGAACTTGTTGAACTTCAAAAACAATGGGATGCTATCGGACCTGCTCCTCGTGAAGTGGCTAAAAGTTTGAACAAGCAGTTTTGGGATAATTTCAAAACATTCTTTAATAATAAATCTAAATTCTTTGAGAAATTAGATGCAGCTAGAGATGAGAATTTGATTAAAAAACAAGAACTTATCAAACAAGCTGAAGAACTTAAAGAAAGTACAGATTGGGATAACGCAGCAAATACACTAAAAAGATTGCAGAGCGAATGGAGAGAAATTGGACACGTGCCAGAAAAACAACGTGAAACAGTTTATCAAGAGTTCAAACAAGCTGCTGATTATTTCTTTGAGCGTCGTCGTAATCGTTATAAAGAACAAGATGCTGCACAAGAAGAAAATTTGAAACAAAAATTAGAAATTTGTAATCAAATAGAAGAACTTGCAAAAGCAAAGTCAAATGATACAAAGAAATTACAAGAACTACATTTGAAGTTTCATGAAATCGGATTTGTTCCACGCAAAAATATCCGTACCATTCAAGACCGTTTTGATGAAGTAAATGCAATGTTTATGAAAAATTCGGAATTGAGTAGTGAAGAAGCTCAGACATTCCATTTCAAAACACAAGCAAAAGCTATCAAGAAAAATCCAAAAATGGCTGGCGACTTCAAACAAAGTGAAAACAAACTCAAACGTAAAGTCACAGATTTAGAAAATGAGATTAATTTGTGGCAAAATAACATTGAGTTTTTTGCAAAATCAAAAACGGCTGATAAACTTCGTGAAGAGTTCAACGAAAAAATTGCAAAAGCACAAGCTGAAATTGCAGCTATAGAAAATCAAATCAAAATCTTGACAACTGCTCCGAAAGAAGAGAAAAGTGAAGAAAAAGCAGCAGAAGTAAATCAAGAAGTAGAAGCAAATGCAGAAACTTCAAGTGATAATTCTGAAAAGTAAATTTACTTTTATTAGATTTTTATAAAAAAGCATTCTATTCAAATTTATTTTTGGATAGAATGCTTTTTTGTTTTTTAAAATTTTATTTTTGTGTAAAATTTGTTATTTACTTTATAATTTAATTAAAATGAAAAAAATATTTTCACTGGTATTCTTTGTTACTCTAGCATGTTCTATGTCTTTTTCTGCCCTAGGACAAACCAAAAAAAAGGATGCTTTAAAAGAAAAAATTGCAAAAGATGTTTGTAATTGTATCTCTGATTCTAATGTAGATTTGAATAATGGAGTCGCAGTAGAAGAAAAGTTAGCAGAATGTTTAATGGCTGCAATCGTAGCTAATGAGGCAAAAATTACTAAAACAATGGATTTGGATTTTGAAGATCAGAAACAAATAGAAAGTTTTGTAAAAGATATTGCCCTAACAGTAGGCGTAAAATGTCCTAAAATATTTATGAATATGATAGGAAAAAAAATGGATGATGATGAAAAATATGTTTTTAATATAGAAGCTACCATCGAAGAAGTCGAAGAAAATGATTTTGTGATATTTTTGGTGAAAGACGCAGAAGGCAATTTACACAGACTTATTTGGTTAGAAGAGTTTGATAATGATGAAGAATTAGAAGGAGATGCAGAGTCCCTGAAAGGTAAGGAATTAAAAATAGAATATGAAGAAAGAAAATACTATAATCCGAAAACAAAAAAATACACCAAAGTAAAAGTAATTCAGGATATAGAAGTTGAATAAGTTAGTAAGAAAAAAGATACAAAAAAAACAGCCTATAAATACATTTTATAGACTGTTTTTTTGTGCCAAACATTTGAATCAAATTATTGAGCTGTTTCTGTACTATCTTTTTCAGCTTTGTATTTTGCATTTAAACGCTCCAAAACAGTTTTTGTAATATCTAATTCTTTATCTGTATAAAGAATCATAGACATGCCTTTTTGAGTTCCTAAAACAACTTTATATCCTTTTTCAGCTTTGTATTCTTCCAAAACAGACTCAATATCTGAGTATGCTTTGTTCATATCTTTTTCACCTTGCAACATAAGAGCTTCTGACATAGAACCTTTTTGTCTTTCTAACATTTGATATTTTGTTTGAAGATCTTGTTGTTCTTTTTTTGCAGCATTTTCAGATAAAAGACCTTGAGAAGCACGTTTTTGAAAACTTTCAGCTTCACTCTGTAATTGAATTTCGCTTTGCTCTAACTGTCTTCTCATTTCTGTTTGTTTCTTTTCTGTTCTGTTTTTTATGTCTACCAAATAATCATAATATGTGTTAAGCGTATCAAGATTTACATAAGCAATATCGCCATTGTTTGTAGAATTTGATGAGCTAGTAGTGGTATTAGTAGCATTTGCAGTCTTAGATTCTTTTGGTTGGCAACTTGTAAAAGCGACAAAAGAAATAATTAATGTAAGAGCGAAATAAAATGAACGAGTGAATGTATTTTTCATTATTGAGATTGAAATTGAGAAATTGAAATTAATTTTTACCTTAAATAAATAAAAGCACAAAGATAATAGAAAATTATTTATTAAGACTTTTTAAATGAATCTTTCAAAATAGAATCCCTAATAAATATTTATCGTTTGGTTGTTTGTGCTTTTATCTTTTGAAGTTGTTTAAGAATATAAAAAAAATACAGCCTTTATCAGTGTTTTATAATAGACCAACAAAAAAGCATTTTCATTAAATAACTTCTTTCAAATAGCTTTATGCAGCAGGATTTCTAACAATCATTTTTGTACGAAAAGAACCTTTAATAACAAGTGTAGAATCTTTCTTTTCATTGTTTAGTAAACCTTTAAAAGTTCCTTCATAGATATCTCCCTCTATTTTTTGAATAGTCATTTCAAAAGGTTCTTCAGAAGAGTCTTGCATTTGATATTTGAATTTGCCTGTGTTATTTGTACGTATAAAATTTACTATAATATCTTTACGTAATTTGCCTTCTTTACTTTCTTGTAGCGTAAAAGGAGGAGTTTGATTCAAATCAAAGTTATGAGCTTGCAAATAAATGCTTTCTTTACAATGGTCATCAGCACAGCGTTCGATTCTAAATAAATCTTTTTTCAATAAATTGTATCTAGCAACATTGTCAAGAGATAAATAATTGAAGTTATATTCTTTCCCTCCAATATCAGCTTTGATATAAAAATCATTGTCTACAGCAGCAGAAGCAGGACGAGTATCTGGTTCTTCTACTTCTTCTGTTTCGGTTGTAGTTTCAGAAGTGCCACTATTAGTACATGCCCAAAGACCATACGAACTCAAGGCAGCAAAGATAAATAATACATAGATAGATTTAATCTTTTTCATAAATTCTGAGACGTTTTAGAGAGTTTTGAATGAAATATTTTATTTGAAATAAAAATAATAATCAAAGAGTTGTATTATTATTTAGGAGTGCAAAATTCTGAAAAAAATAGGGTCTTATCAAATTTATTTTGAAATATATCTTTTTGATAGAAGAGAGTTTTTAGATAAATTATAAAACCAACCACTATTATTTGCTCCTATAATTTTTCCATTGGTATAAAGAATCAGTGTCGTATCTTTCTGAAAGACCATTACTTTATCCCACCCAACTCCTTTCCACATTGAATTTGGTTCTGACTTATTAATCTGACTTATAAAGTTATAAATCTCTAATTGCTCTGTAATAGGCTTTTTATTGAGTAATTGATTTGGTTCATCTTCAAAAATTGTGTCAGCCACAAATTCAATTCTTAATGTTTTTTTAGCATCTATTTCAAATTCTCTTGAGGAAAAAGTGGGTAATTCTTGTGTTAAAAAATAAGTGAGAGCATAAATAGAAAAAACAAGAAATAATACAAAACACGTTTTTGATATTAATTTCATAAATTGATTTTAATAAATTTTTCCAAATCTTGGACTACATTTTACCAAATCAAACTATATAGATTTTCTAAAAAAAAGTAAAAGATATAAGACTATTTCTAAAAAATTAAAACTTACAAAACACTATTTTAAAAATTTTGATATAAACATACGGCATTTTCAATAAATTTGCTTACTTTTAACTGTATTGTTAATAAATATGTTATTTTTTTAGTTTCAGCTATACAAAGAACAAAAACGATTTACATTTTGTCAAAATTTAAAATAAATACTGTTTCAGAAGCATACAAGCCTGAAAATCAAATAGAACCGTCTTTTTTGATTGAACCTTCGCTCAATTCAAAAAGTAAGAACGATGCCAAAAACACAAAACTCTACATTAAGCCAAAGGCTATAAAACAGATTTTTGAACACATTTCTTGGGGAGAAACAACAACTGAAAACGTTGTCGAACAAGGAGGCGTTTTGTTAGGAAAAGTCTTTTTTGATGAGAAAAAGAACCTTATGTATGGTGTAGTAGAGGAAGCTCTAGCAGGAAAACAAGCCCGAGGAAGTTCGGCTTATTTAGAAATGGATCATGAAGTTTGGAAAGAAATGCTAGATGAGTTTGATGCAATTTTGGATAAAGATGAAAACAAACAATGGCAAATGATTGGTTGGTATCATACTCATCCTAATAATCTTTCTGTTTTTATGTCAGGAACAGATATGGGAACACAACAGCGTTTTTTCTCCAATGATTGGCAATACGCTATAATTTTCAATCCTCATAAACAAATTTGGAAATCTTTTGTAGGAAATGAAGCTGTAGAATGTGCTGGAATGATTGTGAAGGATTAATTTTTTTTATAGCTTGTAAAATTATTATTTTTTAAAACCAGTTTGCCTATGTTTATAATAAGTTAAATTTCAAAAATCACTTTTGTATTTACTGGTAACTGATAACTGTTTATTGATAACTGTATATATGGATACTTATTTTTTCTATCCTGATTTAGAACTTGGACAACAAATTACACTTCCAGAAGAGGAAGCCAAACACCTCAAAACCCTTAGAGTAAGAGAAGGCGATTTTTTAGATATTGTAAATGGAAAAGGAATACTAGCAAAGGGAAAAGTGCTTTCGCCAAATGTTAAAAATTCATTGATAGAAATTACACAGATTGTAAGCACGGAAGCAAAACGTCCTTTTTACATTCATGTTGCTGTTGCTGCCACTAAAAGTTCGGATAGAATAGAATGGTTTTTAGAAAAGGCAATTGAAATTGGCATTGATGAAATTTCATTTATCGAAACAAGTAGAAGTGAATACAATCATCTAAAATCTGACCGATTAGTTAAGAAAAGTATTGCTGCAATCAAACAATCTTTGCGAGCAACACTTCCAAGAATAAATCCTCCTAAAGAATTTAAAGATTTTATAAAAAAATACCATTCTGATAGAAAGAACCAAACTAAACATGGCGAAGAAACGTTAGAAATTCAGCGTTTTATAGCTTATACGCCCACTGATACAAATGCTGTTTTAGAAAACTGTGCTACCAAAAATGCTTATTATTTGGTCTTGATAGGAAGTGAAGGTGGGTTTTCTCCTGAAGAAGTTCATCAAGCTCAACAATCTGGTTTTGAGTGTGTTAGTTTAGGAGAATACAGGCTACGAACAGAAACGGCAGCACTTTATTCGTGTATGGCTTTGAATAGTTTGAATAGGAAATAGAAAATGGAGATTGGGAATTAGGAAATAAAATCTCAAATCTTATGAAATTGTATTTCTCCTCTTCCTCCTTAAACTCTGTGGTTCAAAAACTGTATTCGTAATTTCTAATTCGTAATTGAAATAAAATGAAATATATATTAATAGTTCTTACTCTAGCTTTATTTTCGTTTGTTCCAAACAAATTAATTCTAAAACCAAAAGCTACTTATAAAATAGCTAAGTTAAAATATAATGGTGGTGGAGATTGGTATTCAAACAAAACATCTTTACCTAACTTAATAGAATTTTGTAATGAGAATCTAAAAACACAAATTGATAAAGAGGAAGAAGTCGTAGAGGTAGGAAGTGCAGAGCTTTTTAGTTATCCTTTTGTACACATGACAGGGCATGGAAATGTGGTTTTTTCGGCACAGGAAGCTCAAAACCTTCGTAATTACTTAATTGGAGGAGGTTTTTTGCATATTGATGATAATTATGGAATGGATAAATTTGTTCGCTTAGAAATGAAAAAAGTATTTCCCGAATTAGATTTTATCGAACTGCCGTATTCTCATGATGTTTATACTATCAATTATAAATTTCCAGACGGACTTCCAAAAATCCACGAACATGACGGCAAACCTGCACAAGGTTTTGGTTTGCTTTATGAAGGTCGTTTAGTTTGTTTTTATTCGTATGAATCTGACTTAGGAAATGGTTGGGAAGATTCTTCTATCCACAACGACCCAGAAGAGAAACGCCAAGCTGCCCTAAAAATGGGTGCTAATTTGGTTTTGTTTGCTTTTGTGCAATTAAAGTAACTTTTTGCTGCAAAAATATAGGATTATACGAATGTTAATAAAATGAAAATGTGTATAAAGTATTGTATATTTCTATAATAATTATGATATTAGCATCGCTAAATAATTAGCATATCACTAAAAATCATACATTTATTATGAGCAACTTAAAGAAAGATTTTAAAAAATTTGCTATTTCTAACAAGGTTTCTAATCAAGTTAGAGGTGGTTGGGGTTGGATTACTGTCACTTGTCGTAATTCTAGATATGAAATAGTTACTGTTCAAGAACAGACATGGGAAATGGTTCAAAGGATTATTGCACAAAATGGCTATACTGAATGTGGTTTTGTTTCTGATGGTGGTTTCTAGTATTTAAAGTTAAGACATAGTTTAGGCAGTACAATAAAATTTATTGTGCTGCCTATTTTTTATGAATAAATAGTACTATCATAAATTAATAGCAATAAATTGCTTTTTATGCAGAGTATTTTACAAAAAAAATCAGTAATTATTTGATGACTCAAAATAATTACTGATTTTTTTTGTGCAAAAATTCTATCTTTTAAACTATTGACAAATTACTTAATAAATAATAGTAACCGTTCCAGTTTGTTTTATGGTATTACTTTTATCTGTTGGATTTGTATAAGTTACTTCGTAGTAATACACTCCAGCAGGTACTTTTTTGCCTTTGTATGTTCCGTCCCAAAATGTAATTTCATCATCACTTCTTTTTTGAAGAGCTGAATATACTTCCATTCCCCAACGATCAAGGACTTTTATACGAAGGTTAGAATAAAAACGTCCAAATATTTCCCACTCTTCATTTAGATTGTCATTGTTTGGCGTAAATGCACTTGGAATAAAGATTTGAGGGTCGCAATTTGATTCTATTTCTAAGCTAGTAATTCCATTACACGCACTTGGATAAGCTGCTGTTACTCTAACTAGATAAGTTCCTCCAAATTCAGTAGAAAGCAAAGAATCTTGTCCTACCAGTTCATTGTTTTCATCAAACCATTGGTAACGATATGTTGCTGTAGAATCATAATTATTGATGGTTACACCAATTTGATGTAAAATACGGTCTGAATTTTCATCTTCAAAACACAAAATCGTATCTTTTGCTGACAACATAGGTGCTTCTTTGAAATCAACACGAATGCTATCTGTATAACTACATTCATTAATACTCACTTCTACATAATACAAACCACTTTTTCTGACACGAATAGAATCCGAAATTTGCCCTGTATTCCATAAATACGTTGCTCCTTCTGGACGCTCTGCACCAATAACGGCTGTATCTCCTTCACAAAGCTGCTTATCTGCGCCTAAATCTATTTTAGGTTGCACCAAAACGACTGTAGTATCAGTAGAAGAACAACCCAACGTATCAAAACCAGTAACAATATAGGTTGTTGTGTTGGTTGGATTAACCACAACAGTATCTCCACTTGCCGTTGGGGAATGCGACCACATATATGTTGCGCCTCCATTTGCAATAAACTCAACCGATTCACCTGCACAAATACTGATACTATCAGGAGTATTCAATGTAACTGTTGGAATAGCTTTAAATTGAACCAAAATACTCTTTTCTGTGCTTTGGCATACATTTGTATTCGTTCCATCTCCATAACTTCCAATGACTGTATACCTAAAAATACCTGCTGAATCCGAAGAAAACGTTATTTCTTGTGTTGTTTCACCAGTATTCCATAGAAAGTTGGTTGCTCCTGTTGCACGAAGCGTAATTTGTTCGCCTACACAAACCAATGTATCAGAAGCTATGATTTTTGTAGTCGCACTACGATTAAATGTAACAGTAATCAGACTTTCTGCCCCACAACGTCCCCCACCAAGTGTATCATAAACGCCTACTCTATAAGTTTGAGGCTCATAATTGATATTTGAAGAGTCTTGTTTGAATACATGAATAGCTGTTGTGTCAATTATTTCTCCTGTATTTTCATTTTTCCATTCATACACATAACGAGGCTGATGAGAAGGCAAAAAGGCATCTACTTCCACCGAATCATTCTCACAAATCACTACTTCTTCTGGAATATCAATCTCAGGGACAGGTACAACTCTAAATTTGATTGTATCTGCACTTGCTCCACAACGATTTGGAGTAGAGAAAATTCCTTTCACAATAAATGTGTAAAAACCTGCTTGAGTAGGTGTTACTTCAATAGTTTGAGTTGTTTCTCCATTACTCCATTGGTAGGAATCTGCGCCAACAGCTGAAAGTGTTTGTGTTTGACCTAGACATAATGTTTTGATAAAATTCGAATCAATCTGAACACCTGATTTTCTATCAAAACGAACAATAATTGTATCTAAAATAGAACAATTTCCTCCTCCAGTTAGATTAGGGTCAGTTACTTTTACCTCAAAACGATTGGCTATATAATTATCTACCATAGTCTGTCTGATAGCAATTTTGGATTTTGTAGAAACTACTGTATTGCTTTCAATCACTCTCCATTGATAATTAAAATTATTGTTATGTTCAGGACGGAAGGCATCAAGAACTAACGAATCTCCTTCACAAATACGAATTGTATCGCTTGTGGCAGTTGTTGTTATTCCTAAATCAATATTAGGTCGAACAAAAACTTCCACAGATTGAGTATAAGAACAATTTGCACTTGTTGTGGTATCAGTTATGGTGGCTGTGTATGTTCCACTTACATTTACAATAGCCACTTTAGAAGAATCTGAAGTAGAAACAATTCCATTTCCAAACCAATTGATAATCATTCCTTTAACATTACTTCTTTCAATACGAAGGGTATCAAAAGTAGAACAGTTTGGATTTTCGTGTCCTGTAATTACAAAATCAGGAGTAGGAGCAAAATTAATACGAACAGTATCACTAATCTGACATCCTCTTGGGTCTTGAACAACAAGGCTATAGGTATTTTCTTCTGTTACATCAAATATTGAATCTGTACCAATTATTGTATTTTGTCCTGCTACATACCATTGATAAGTTGTTCCTGCAAGATGTGATAAATCGCTTCCAATAAGTCTATAAGGCAAATCAGCTGGAGAACAAATGGTTCGGTCTTGTCCCAAATCTACAACTACTTCATCATCAAAATTGAATACTTTTACTCGGTTACTAATGGAAGAACAACGTGTGATAGCGTTTTCTAATCGAATAAAATATGTTCCTGTATCTAAAACAAAAAGAGTATCGTTGCCATTTCCTACTGAAATAGGATTTCCATCTGTATCTATTTTTTTCCAATCATAGATAAAATCTCCTTGAGGAGCGACAAGAAAAGCAGTATCAGTTTTACATTTATATTTATCGACTCCTAAATCTACCACAGGCAGAGGATAGACAATCATCGTCATGATACGGCTTGTATCAGGACAGCCATTTGTTTCTCCGATGACCCAAATTTTATCACCATTTTGGAAAGTACCTGCAATAGGTTCATATTCATTTGCAACTGCGCCTGCTGGCATAGGCAATCCATTTTTATAGAATACATAGTTAGTTGCTCCTTCTGCTACAAATTTTGTAGTTTGATTAGCACAAATGGAAGTGTCAGGTGAAGAAATAGTAACGTCTGGTTTTGGAGTAACTGTTACTTCTACTATTGTGGTAGGAACTGGCGATAATTCACAAAGGTCATTTGTAAGTGCCAGTGCTTGATATGTTCCCCCTTGTGATTGTACAATATAATCAAATGGACTTGAAGTTGTAGCTGTTCCCACAATTACTTGTTCAATAACAGGACTTCCTATTAATGGAGTTTTGCGATAAGTAAGTGTCATTGGAAAAGAACCACTAAGTCTAAACGTAATAGGTGTTTGGTCTCCATCACAAATATCTGTGCTGCCTATTAAACCAAGACCTAAAGGAGGAAGAAAATTAATAATAATTTCATCTTCTGAAATACAATCTACTCGTGGATTTGATATTTGAACCACATAGGTTTTAGTTACTATAATATTTGGTTGAAATTCATCTACATTTAATGATGCCCCTGTTCCCACTTGTGTTAAAACTGAGCCATTCTTCTCAAACCATTTTATTTGTGAAAAAGGAAGTAAATTAGGTGTTACATTAACTTCTAATGTTCTAATTCCATCTTCTGCACAGTAAGTTAATTCATCTGGTTCGTTTGTTTGTCCTACTTCTCTAATTTCACTACCAAAGAAAGTAACTGTTACTACATCTGTGAGTGGACAAGGATTACTAGCTCCATTTTCTAAATCAGTTATAGTAATTTCATAAACTCTAGTGCTTGAAAAATTATCTATTACCAATTCGAAGTCTGTACCCAAATCCACAGGATTGGCAGGGTCTGTAATATCTCTCCATTGATATTCTAATTGAGGATCATCTGCAATACCTGTACGAATAGTTTGTGCGCCTTGTGCATTACAGAAAAACAATTCATCATCACTAACTAATCCATCATGTTGTATGAGAGCTACTGGATAAAAAGTAACTACAATATCATCTGTTTGAAGACAAGAAAGTGTTTGATCAGGACGTAGAGCTTCCACTCTATAACGAGTAGTAGCAGAAAATTCATTTACAACAAGTGTACTTGAAGTTTCTGTTGGCATTAATACTCCATCCTTAAACCACTTATATGTTACATCACTAGGAAGGGGTGTTAGAGATGCTTCTATAGTTTGTTCGCCTTCTGAGTCACAAAAAGTTATTACGTCAGGAGTAGCACCATCAAAAACAATATCTACATCATGAGTAGGATCAAAAATAACTGTTATTTCATCAAATGTACTTCCGTTGCCTGCCGAACTACATTGAGTAGCTGCATTAACAACTTCAAGCTCATAGACTGTAGTAGCTGAAAAGTTATCTACTATCAAATTAGCAGTTGTACCTATTATTGTTGGGTCTCCTGCTATTCTCCAAATATATGAGTTATCTGTTGTATGAGAAACATCAAAACCACTAATAGTTTGTTGTCCTAAGCTATCACAAAGACGAATTTCATACACTGATGAACCTTGATATTTGATATCTGCAATCGCTGGAGGACTAAAAATTACTTCTGTTATATCCTTTTTTATACATCCATCTGCATTTTCGGTAGTGAGTTCATAGCTTCCCGAAACACTAACCGTAATATCTTGATTGGTACTAATTATAGTTGGGTCTGGAAGAAGACGCCATTCATAACGAATAAATCCATCAGGGGCTTCTAATGTATTATCTGTCGTTACTCCATCACAAAAAGCTACATCATCAGCTACATCTACTACTGTTTCTAGGCTACTTCCTGCAAGGTATCCATACGATTCAAAATTTCCGTATCCGTATACATAAGCTATAAAACCATCATTAGCTGGGGAAGAATTAGTAAGTGTATAAGTGCCTGGACTTACATTCCTACGTGCATACGACATATTCGAACCTGCAATAGCATCAAAAGTCATGGGTGTTCCTCCTAAAAGAATATTTGCTGTGTTTGTAGTTTTTGTGATTACATCTACGTGAAATGTATTTATGTTTCCAGTAGCTAAAGCTTCTAAGTTAATATCTTTTAATGTCTGTTGATTTGGAGAAAGAATAATGAAATAAGGATCTGCATTTTCAATAGGATTTCCATTTATATCGTTTTGTTGTGAAATAGTAAATTGTCCTACCATTATAGGTTGATTAGAATCAATAGTTCGTGGTGTATTGTTACCTTGAGTGCTAAATGTATGATATTCACCTCTATTTAATGTGATAGGGGTAGGTTGTCCACTAATTGTTACTACTGTTCCATCTGCTTGTGCCATGATTCTAAAATAGTCATAACTACGAAGTACAGCAGGGTTCTCTCTTACTGAAGGAACTGTAACAAAATTTCTTCCCCAAGTATTTATAGATGGTATTTGTTCATAGGCATGGTCAGAAGAGTTTCCATCTATATTTACACGGATATTACCAGAAAAAACAGCAATGGGTTTGTCTGAACTAATAAGGCTTCCTGTAAGATCAGTATTTGATCCATTTGTGCCAGAAGAACGTACTAAATAAGTTTGTCCTCTATTAAGAGTAATATCAATTGGTGTATTTGCAGCACTTCCTGTTGAAGTATTCCTTGAAGGAGTGACAGAAATAGCTGTGTTGTCTTCTGTAGCTACTATTAAAAATACAGATCCCCAACCATTGGGAGTGAATGACATGGTATAATATTCTGTACCTAATGCTTCCAAAGGGAAAATTAAAGCTACATCAGCCGAGTTTAACTTTCTATTAAGAGCATACAAACTTATAGGATCAGAAACACTTACAAAAACACCTTTATTTTGTGGTATTTGTGCAGCATTAACAAGATAGTCAGAAGCAGGAGTTAAATTGATTTGTTGAGAACCATTAGCAGGTACATTTATATTCTGTACTACCACAGTTCCTGCTGTCGAAGATACCGTACCAGTAGCTGCAACACGAGAAGTAACATATAATTTAGTATCAATACCAGACGTTCCATCATGATCCAAAAATCCCACCCAAAATTCTCGTCCTTCAGAAGTACGAATACAAGGATCTTGAGCAAAAATATAAAACGAAGGGACTAAAAATAACGTAAAAAGTAAAAATAAAAATAGTTTTTTCATTGGTTGATAATATTGTATATAAGAGTATTAACTTTATATGAAGACTTATTTGATAAATAGTATAAATTATATACTAATAAAAAAATAGTTAATTTAATTAATAGTAAAACGAATAAATGCGAACAAAATTTTCTATTTACTATTTTTCTTTAATCCAAAATAAATTTTGATTATATTGAGTAAAGAGTTACAAATATACTTATTATCATTGTAATTATAAGATTTTAAGAATTAATTATTACTCCGAATTAAAGTCTATAATGCCTATACTAAAGAGTTTTTTTTAATTTTTCTTAAAAAAAGAAAAGTATAATAGCTTAAAAATAATAAATACACACAATTACACTTTCTAAACTATTTGAAATTATGACTCAAGAAATTGCAGCCCATGAAATATTACAACTTATTATTCGGAAAAAACCACTTTGGAAATGGAAGAAACAATGTGTTTATACAGATGGAATAGACAAGACCTTTCTTAAACTTACTTTTTTTGATGAGAATAATAGTCAAATTGGAAAGACATGCTTTCAATTAGAGACAGGAATAGTACAATTTAGCACAATTACGCAAGAATGTTCGCCAACAACAGTAGTAGATTTTTTATTGGAAATACTAGAACAAACTAATAAATAATATCTAAACATATTTTATACCCACCTTCAATTAAAATTGAATATTATGTTTTCTAAACATCCTAATAAAAAATCATTCCTTTCTTTTGATTTTTATGCACAAGCTGCTTTTACTGGAGTGGCTGTTGTGCTTGCCATTTTATCTATTTTTGATACTCTCTTTATGGCTTTTGGTTTGTGGCTGGTTGTTCCTGTGGCAATTTATAATTCAGTAGGACTCTTGATTCATATTTTTATGGGTAGTTACTCTAAAAATATAGTTCTGCTCAGAATAGTTCATGCTATTTTGGGTTTTTCTTCTATTGTGGGACTATTATTTTATATCAAAGATAATTTAATAGATGAAGGACTCGTATTTTATGTTATTTCAGCTATTCCTTTTGTTTTTTTGTTGTCTTATTTTCTTATTACTTGGCAAGATTTTAAAGCTATGAAAAAAAATCACAATCATTTAAAATCTAAATAGAATTTTATACCTATGAAAAAATCAACTTTCAATCCTGATAAACATAAATTCTTAACAATTGATTTTTATATTCAAGGTTTTTTCTTTGCCTTAACTCTGATTTTTGGGTTTTTATCTTGTATCAATGGATATTTTGTGATTTTGGGTCTTTTTGGTTTGATTCCTATTGCTCTTTATAATTCTGTTGGGCTGACATATCATATTCTTCAAGGGAGTTATTCAAAAGAAGTAGAAAGGTTTCGAAAAATACATGCTATAAGTGCAGTGGTTTACTTAATTACTTTTATACTGATTTTTCTTGTTTTTGATAATCCAGCAAATACAAACAAAATTACTCTTATTATTTTTTGGGCAATACCTCCATTTTTTCTGATAGCTTACTTTTTCATTACTTGGCAAGATTGGAAGGCAATGAAGAATCTCAATAATTGATTTACTATAGATGACATAGAGTCTAATATTCTAATAACCAAAAACTCTATTTTTTCGTTATCTACTTATATGAACATATAAACAAATGTTAATTTATATATTCTTAAAAATTTAAAAGGGGAAAAATAATTACTTGCTAAAAACTAAAAATCAATTATGGAATCTAATTTAAAAAATAATATAGAATCTAATCTTGAAGAAAAAACATTGCAAATTGATGTAGAAACACTAGAAAGAGCTGCTTTTATTCTCAAAACTGTTGCTCATCCTGTTCGTTTAGGTATTTTGAAATTATTGGAAAAAGAGGAGCGTTTGTCAGTAAATCAAATTTGTGAAGGCTTGGAAGTCGAACAATCACTTACTTCTCATCACCTCTCAAATATGAAATTAAAAGGAATTTTGTCTTCCAAAAGAGAAGGAAAAAACGTTTATTATTCGCTTAGAGAACGAAATATCTTGAATCTTTTTAAGTGTTTGGAAGGATGTGATTGTATTATGTTTTAGAGAAAAAATCAATAAAAAAGCTAGTTCAAAAATAAGATTTGAACTAGCTTTTTTTTAATATTTAATTCAAATTGTGGATTACAAGTACCTCAGACTTCCTAGTCTGAATGGATAGCATTTTGAACTTTTAGTTGCTCATTATATTATTCACACAGACTAGGAAGTCTATGATACGCAACTTGAGTTATTTATCTTCTTTCTTTGCTAACATCTTTTCAATACTAGATGAAGCTACAAAGTGATAATTTGGTTTTGCTTCTTCGTAAATTTCTTTTGCTAAAGGAATCGTTTTTTCGTTTGCGATAAGTTCTGAATAGATAGGACTTAAAAACTTTCTTCGCCCTACATTTACCAAGAATTTACGCAGTTGAGGATACGACTTTTCATATTGGTTATGAGCTACTTTTACAAGCCATTCTCCCAAAACTTCATTGTTTCCAGTTTCTGAAAATTTAAATTTTTTGTCTAATTCATCCATTTGTTGTGAACTAAGCTGATTTGGTAAAGCACGAAGGAAGAATAACCATTGTTGATATGTCCAATCTTTTGTGTCTAATTGTGCTGCTGGTGTTCCATCTTTCCAAGATTGTGCTGCTGCAATAGATTTGTCGTAACGTTCAGATTCAATTTTTGGAATATTAGCAGGAATGCCTGTTTCATAAATCCATTTTTTTGGATTGATAGTTTCCATAGAACCTTCTACTTGTGACAAAAGATTTTTATCTAAATAAGTTAAGAAGTCTTCTGTATTTGTTGTTTTGAAAGCATATTCAGTAAAATACTTATTTAAAAAAGTATCAAATTTTTCACGACCTACTGTGTTTTCAATTAATTTTAAGAGATAAAAACCTTTGTCGTAAGCAATTGAAGTTACTCCATCATCTGGATTACGGTCTGTAAGATCTAATTTGAGTTTTGTGTCTTCTGCACTTCCTGCTGAAGTCATGGCAGCTACTTCACTTTTTAAATCTTGGTATGAAATAAGAGCTAACATTTCAGCATAATCTTTTCCATAGACTTCTTCCATTATTCTGTTTTCAAAATAAACAGTAAAACCTTCGTTAAGCCAAAAGTCATTCCACGTCGCATTAGTTACCAAATTTCCAGACCAAGAGTGAGCTAATTCGTGAGCAACTAAAGAAGTGAGCGAACGGTCGCCAGCCAAAATAGTAGGTGTTGCAAAAGTAAGACGAGGATTTTCCATTCCTCCAAAAGGAAAACTAGGAGGTAATACAATCAAATCATAACGTCCCCATGCGTATTTGCCATAAAGCGTTTCGGCAGCTTCTAACATTTTATCCATTTCCTCAAACTCATAAGCAGCTTTACTAATTACAGAAGGTTCTGCATACACACCTGTACGTTCGCCAATTGGCTGAAAACGTAAATCGCCAACTGCAAGAGCTAAAAGATAAGCAGGAATTGGTTGCTCCATCTTAAAACTATAAATACCTGAGTCATTTTTTTGCTGTGGATTTTCTGCACTCATTACTGCCATAAGGTCTTTAGGAACAGTTACCTCAGCCGTATAAGTAAAACGAATACCTGGACTGTCTTGTGTAGGAACCCATGTACGAGCCAAAATAGCCTGTGATTGAGTAAACAAAAATGGACTTTTCTTTCCTGCTGTTTGTGAAGGAGAAAGCCATTGTAGAGCCTCTGCATCTGATGAGGTTTTGTAAGTAATGGTTACTTTTTTAGACTCATCGGTAACTGGAATAGTCAGTTTTTGCCCCAAATTTTTGTCTTCTGTTGCAAGTTCGAAGTTTGCTTTTTGTCCATCTACTTCTACATTTTCGATGGTCAGGCTACGAGTATCTAAATAGATCTTGTCTATATTATTTTGTATTTCTACATCATAAGTAGCAATTCCTGAAAGCATTTTATTTTCAAAATCTACATTTAATTTTAAGTCTAAATGTGTGATTTTTGCATCTTCTGGCATAGCAAAAGTATGAATATCAGTGGGCGTTGAAGTAGTCATTTGATTAGTAGAATCAATTTCTGTAATAGAATCAGTTGTTTCTATTGATTTTTTCTCTGGATTACAAGCTGTAAAAAGAGAAAATAAAACCAAACTAGAGAATATAGTTTTTAATTGTAATGAAAAATGTTGCATAGAGTAATTTTTGTGTTTGTGTCATTGGTGAGAACACCAACAACGGCAGGATGAATGATAAATGAATTACTTATCAATCAAATTTTAATAAAAAACGAAAATACAAAAAAAAGAATCTTAATCTAATAAATGGATAGATTAAGATTCTTTAAAAAGTGTACTTTTATTATAACATAAAATCAAAGGTTATGCTTCTGCGCTATCTCCTTTTGCATTTTCAATTTGATTTTTTGCCTTATCAGCAAGTTCATTTGCTTTTGCCTTTGCATCTGCTGCAAGCGTATTAGCACGTTCTTTCATTGATTCGTTGAACTGATTTACTTTGTGCTTTGTAATTTCTACTTGTCCTTCCAACTCTTCTAAAAGGTCATTTGACTTGCGAGCAATACGACCACGAGTTTTGTCGCCTGCTTCTGGTGCCATCAAAACGCCTACTAATGCACCTACTGCTAAACCTGCAATGAATGTTACTACGCCTAAACCACCGTTATCTGAATTTGCCATAAAAATAATATAGATTAAAAATGATGAATAATATAAAAAATTGTCTGTATCGTTTTGAACGGAAATACTGAAAGATAAGCCAAATTAACAAAAATTTAACTTTTCTAAAAAGAAAATCTCAAAATTAATGTGAAATTTTCTTTCATTTTTCTACAAAAAAGTTATTTCCTTGTGTTATTTTTTTCTAGTTATATAAAATCATTCTCTTAACGCACCAAAAAAAAAAAGGTTCAGTAAAATGTACATTTTTAGCGACTTATTACCCATTATTTTTCTTCTCTAATTTTCTTAAAAAATAAAGCACTTATATCTTTATCAAAATAGTTGTAAAAATAATAATTTAGTGTATAAAACAAGAAATCATTATTTGTCAAGATTGAAATATTTATATCTATTTTGCTTCAAACCAAAACTGCATAAAATTTATTTCAACTGGTGATTGAATAAAAAAATCATAGTTTTAATTTTTATAATACAATATAAGGCTTGTTTATAGGGTTAATCCATAGAAGATTAGTGTATTTTAAGAACCTCATAATTCGTAAAACGATTATAGCTAACTAATTAAGAAAACACTACTCTTTCATAATCAATTTACTACCTTTATAAAGTTATATAAAATGAACACAAGACAAACCCTTATATGTGTGTGTATTTTGTCTCTATTTTTTATTCAAAACCTTGTAGCACAAAACTATCCTTTTCCTCAACAAAAAAATTGGGCAAATAGCATTAAACCTAATCATATTTCACAAAATCAACTAGATACAGATGTAGCAAATTATTACAAAGATTGGCGTGACAATTTTTTAAAACCAACTACCATGACTGGTGGATATTATGTAAAAGGAGGATGTACTAATTGTAGCGAACCTGCCAAAGGAACTTCTGAAGGACACGGTTGGGGAATGCTTATCACCGTTCTGATGGCAGGTCATGATAGTAATGCCAAAACTTACTATGATGGGCTTTACAACTATTTTGACCAACATCGTAGCACCATAAATAATGAACTAATGAGCTGGATGGTAGAAAATTCGGAAAATGGAGGTGAAAATTCAGCTACTGATGGTGATTTTGATATTGCTTATTCCCTTATTTTGGCGCATTATCAATGGGGTTCTGATGGACAAATTAATTATCGTCAAGAAGCTATTGATATGATTAATAAAGGTCTTAAATTAGGCTCAATGAATACACAAAGCAAGCGAGTTATGTTAGGTGACTGGGATACCAATGCTTACACTACACGTTCTTCTGATTGGATGACTGCTCAAATGCGTGCCTACGGACAGATTACAGGAGATAGTTTTTGGACAGAATCTATTGATGTAGCCTATAATATTATGAGTCAGATTCGCCAAAATTATTCACCTAACACAGGTTTGATGCCTGATTTTGTGATAGGCAGCACTCCACAACCTGCTACTCCTAATTTTTTGGAAGCAGATACAGATGATGATTACTCTTGGAATGCGTGTCGTTTTCCTTGGCGTGTAGCAATGGATTATGGGCATTATGGAAATATAGATTCTAAAACAACTGTAAATAAAATTGTCAATTGGGCAAAAAGTACGACTAATAATAATCCATCTCAATATAAAGCAGGTTATACATTGAGTGGCACACCTTTATTTTCTTATACATCAAAAGCATTTACAGCTCCATTAATTGTGGCAAGTACCGTTGATATAAGTCATCAAGCTTTCTTAAATGATGGTTGGGATCATTTGAAAACAGGTTATTACGATTATTATGATGCAACCATCAATCTTTTATGTATGCTTTATATTTCTGGAAATTGGTGGAAACCAGAGATTAATCCAGATACTACAACTAATCTATATCCTACAATAAGTTTTACTTCCCCAACTAATAACACTACTTTTCAAGAAGGTCAATCCATTACCTTAACAGCTACAGCAAATGATAGCGATGGACAAATAGTAAAAGTAGAATTTTATAGCAACAATCAGAAGATTGGAGAAACTCAAACGTCGCCTTATACTTTTAGTTTTGATAATGCTAGTATAGGAAGTTATCAATTTACTGCCAAAGCAACAGATAACGAAGGAGCAAGCACTACTTCTGATATTGTTACAATAGTAGTTGAAGGTGATATAGATATTCCAAATGTAGCACCTACAATAAGTTTTACTTCGCCAACTAATAACACTGTTTTTCAAGAAGGTCAATCTATTAATCTAACAGCTACAGCAAATGATAGCGATGGACAAATAGTAAAAGTAGAATTTTATAGCAACAATCAGAAAATTGGAGAAACTCAAACCTCACCTTATGCTTTTAGTTTTGATAATGCTAGTGTCGGAAATTATCAATTTACTGCCAAAGCAACAGATAACGAAGGGGCAAGCACTACTTCTGAGATTATCACAGTAGTGGTAGAAGATAATACTGGAGGTGGAAATACAAACTGCTCTTTTGGAACTCCTACCTCAACAAGTTTACCTAATCTAAACAAATCCTATACAAATCTTCATGTCATAGGTAATGGACCTGACTTGAGTAATATTATAAATTTTAGTATTAATTGGCAAAATGAAAGTTCACATTTTGGTTTGTATCAATTATCTATGAGTACAAACAATGGACAACCTAATTGGTGGGTAAATCTACTTCAAGGAACGACACACTCGTTAAATCTTTCGCAACCTACTCTTACACTAAGCAATACAGGTATTAGTGGCTTTGATGGAACATATTATGCTGCAATAGATGGAAATAATTTTGTGTTAGTTTCTACAAGCTCTAATTTTACTATCTATTTTAGTAATTCTTCTGTTGCCCCTTCGTGTAATGAAGAAAGTACATTAATCAAAAAATCTGCATTCATTTTATATCCAAATCCTACAACAGATGAAATACGCATAGCAGGAAAAGAAGAAAGTGTAGAAGTAAAAATATATGATGTCAGTGGAGCATTGCATATTTCTCAAACCTTAAATTTAGCAGCAGGAAAAAATCTAATTAATCTCAGACAACTGAATAATGGAATATATTATATAAAAATAGTTGGAAAGGATGCTACTGAACATCTACAAATTTTTAAAGAATAAATTTTAGTTTCTTTTTAATATTGGTTCTATTTCTAGTCTGACCTAAATCAAGTTCAATCTATTTAGGTCAGACTTTTTATTGTAAGAATGTCTGTTAGATTTGCAATATCAGAATTGACTAATTTATTTCGATATTGACTTTAATTACCTACTTTTAAAGACTCTAAAGAATAAAGGTTATCACAGTTATTTTTGTATAACAGTCTTCCAGAATGTTGAATTTCATAAAATACTATTTTTGATGTTCAGACGGGAAGTCTGAATTACCTTAATACAAACTGTGATAAGGTTTAATATAATCTATCTATCATACTAACAAACAAAATATGGAAAATACACCTACTCCCAACAACGAGCAATCTCCAAACAAATCAAATGACCCTTTGCACGGAGTAAAATTAGCTGATATAGTAGAAACCTTAGTAGAAAAACAAGGCTGGGAAAAAATGGCTAAAGAAGTAAATATTAACTGTTTCAAAAATGACCCTTCTATTAAATCTAGTCTGACATTTTTGCGAAAAACACCTTGGGCTAGAGAACAGGTGGAAAAATTATATTTGAGAGTCATTAAAAAGTAGGATCTTTGCCCTTGTCGGTGTCTCATCGACGACACAGAGTTCAACATAAAAAAACTCCATTCTCTTCAAAAGAAGAAAATAGAGTTTTCTAAACTAAACGAGTTTTCAATAAATTTATACCAATTTATCGATACGGTTTTGAAGTTCTTTTTTTGTAGTTGTTCCAACAATTTTCTCTACAATCTCGCCATCTTTAAAGATAAGAATTGTAGGAATATTACGAACACCATATTTTACAGTAAGTTCTGAGTTAGAATCTACGTCTACCTTTGCGATTTTTGCTTTTCCAGCATACTCATCAGAAAGCTCATGAACGATAGGAGTCATCATTTGACAAGGTCCACACCATTCTGCCCAAAAATCAACCAAAACAGGTTGGCTTGAAGAGATAAGTTCTGTAAAAGTTGCTTGTGTTGCTTCAATAGCTGCCATAATAAAAAATGTTTTTATTTAGTAAAAAATGAATTAAAATTTTATAAAAATGAAAATGATTTTAGTCTTTCCCAAATATATTGTTTTGTATTCTCAAGGTTGTACAAAAATAATGCTTTCTGCTGTTTCTTATTTCAGAAAATTAATTGTACTGTCATTTAGTCAGTAGTTACAATTAGATTGAGAAGTAATAGTTTTTAGCAAAAAGCCAATATCATAACATAAAAATAGCTTTTCTGTTCAAAAATATAAAAAGGTTAAGACTTTGTAAATGCTAAAACAAGAATCAAAATTTTGAGTATTTTTGTAAAATGACAAGTAAAACAGATTTTTTAGTCTGTTTTTTAAAAAAACTTTAAATGAAAATTTACACAGATTAGCAAGTCTGTGATATAAAAAAACAGCTATGAAAAATACAACCACGACAATCACACCAGAGCAAATAAACGAACTTATCAAAAATAGAAGAACTATTTTTCCTCATGAATGCACAGGCGAAAAAATTGATGATAAAATAATTTGGCAACTTTTAGAAAATGCTACTTGGTCGCCTAATCATGGAAAACTAGAGCCTTGGCAATTTTTTGTTTTTGCTGACGAAACAAGAGAAAAACTAGGCGATTTTTTGATAAAATTATATAAAAAACTAACTCCAAAAGAAGACTATAATGAAATGAAGGCAACTAAACTACGCAACCGAATGAGTGAATCTTCTCATATTATTGTAGTGGTTGCAAAGACAAATCAAAACCCACGAATTCCAGAAATTGAAGATATAGAAGCTGTTGCCTGTGGAATTCAGAACTTACAACTTTCTGCTACTGTTTATGGCTTGGCAAGTTATTGGGGAACTGGTGCGCTCGTTTATGCAGAAGAAACTCATTCACAATTAGGATTGTCTGACAATGAAAAAGTAGTTGGTTTTCTTTATTTGGGTGTTCCAAAAGATGATTTAGTAAAAGAAGCAACACGAAAACCAATACAAGAAAAAGTAGTTTGGATAAAATAAAATAGTGATAAATGGTGAAATATTTATTCAGCGAAGCTAATTGTGAATGAATGCAATAAATAAGGAATATAAAATGAATAAATTTACACTTTGAAAAATTCACGCATTAATAAACAGGGTTTTAACCCTGTTTTTATAGATAGCTAAAAATGTAAATTTATTTTTGTAGTCTTCCTAAGAAGTCAGAGTTTCTATTCATAATTTATAATTCACCATTTATAATTCACAATTATTCCTCGTATTTTTGTTTTCTGATAAAATAAACCACAAACCCAGTTTAATTTTGAATAATAACGACACTATTCTCACTATTTCAGATGTTCGAAAAGAATATCATAATCATACTGCCCTTGCAGGTGTTAGTCTCTCAATTCCTAAAGGAAGTATTTATGGACTTTTAGGACCTAATGGAGCAGGAAAAACTTCGCTTATTCGTATCATTACTCAAATTACGGGTGCAGATAGTGGTAAAATATTTTTTGAAGGAGAAGAGCTTTCTCCAAAGCATATTTCTCAAATTGGTTATTTGCCTGAAGAACGAGGACTTTATCCAAAAATGAAAGTAGGCGAACAACTTATTTATTTAGGGAGATTAAAAGGAATTCCGAGAGATGAAATTCAGAAAAAATTAAAATATTGGCTTACTACTTTCCAAATGAAAGAATGGTGGGACAAAGAAGTAGGAGGACTTTCGAAAGGAATGCAGCAAAAAGTGCAATTTGTAGCAACCGTTTTGCATGACCCAAAACTATTGATTTTAGATGAGCCTTTTTCTGGTTTTGACCCAATTAATGCCAATCTTTTGAAAGATGAAATTCTTAAACTTCAACAAAAAGGTACAACTGTTATTTTTTCGACACATAGAATGGAATCAGTTGAGGAACTTTGTGACACGATAGCACTAATTAATAAATCTCATAAAATATTTGAAGGCAAAAAGGCAGATATAAAAATGAGCCATCGAACACATATTTTTGAAGTTCAGACTGATAAACCTATCACAGAAAGTGGTCAGTATTTTGAAATCTTGGAAAAAAGTAAGCAAACAGATTTTCAAACCTATATTACATCTGTAAAAATAAATGAAAATGCTCCTAAAAATGCACTAGTACAAGAACTTACTACAAATAAAATTAGCGATAACTACGAAATAATTTCTATGCAAGAAAAACTACCTTCCATTAATGATATTTTTATAAAAATGGTTGAAGAGAAATAAAGCTTGTTTTATCTCGTCACTGGAGACACCAACAATGGTAAGGCTACAAATTTCGTTGCATCAAATAAGGAAAGACGGGTATAATTAAAAGATAGGTCTTTCCTATATCAGAAAAATAAAATAGGATAATAAAAAATGCAAAAAGATACTTATAAACATCAAGGATTAAGAAGACAGCTTGTTGACGAAATTATTCAAATGGGAATAAAAGATGATGCTGTTTTGAATGCTATCTTGACTGTTCCTAGGCATTTTTTTATGGATAGTGCTTTTTTAGAACATGCCTATCAAAATAAGGCTTTTTCTATTGGAGAAGGACAAACTATTTCTCAACCTTATACTGTTGCTTATCAAAGTGAACTTCTAGGCATACAGGAATTTGAATCGAATAAAACACTGAAAATTCTTGAAATAGGAACAGGTTCTGCTTATCAAACAGCTATTTTGGTACAGCTTTGTAAGAATAAAAAAGCGCAAATAACAAGTATAGAATTTCATGAAAATCTATATCAAAAAGCAAAACATACTTTAGAAAATTTACATAATTATTCAGAAAAATTTGATTTTCAAAGTATAGATTTAGTTTGTGGAGATGGTTCACAAGGATATTCTAAAAATGCGCCTTATGATAAGATTTTGGTAACAGCAGCCACACCAAATTCTCCTCAAGCCTTTAAAGAATGGTTTAATCAGTTGAATATAGGAGGACAAATAGTTGTTCCTGTTGGAAACCGTAAAAGCCAAATTATGTGTCGTTATACCAAAAAAGACGAAAAAACTATAGAACAAGAAAACTTTGGAGGTTTTCGTTTTGTGCCTCTTTTGGGAGAAAAAGGCTTTTAAAAGTACAATAAATTGGTTTTAATTTTTTGTACCACAGCACTATTTTTCTCTAGCCTTAAACAAGTTTGTAGTTCTTTTTCTAGTCCTTAACTCTAAACTAATTCTAACTATGATAGAAATTGCGATAAAAGCAGCCGTAAAAGCAGGCGAGCGCATAAAAGAAATTTATGATAAATTTGATAATGAAAATGATACAGATTATACAACAGATAATATTGTAAGTTATAAATCTGATAAGTCACCTCTGACACTTGCTGATAAGGAAGCAAACAAAATTATTGAAAAATATTTAGAACCTTTGGGTTTGCCTATTTTGTCTGAAGAAGGAAAAATCACACCTTATTCAGAACGCAAAAGCTGGAGCAAGTTTTGGCTTGTCGATCCACTTGATGGAACTAGAGAGTTTGTAAAAAGAAATGGAAACTTTACAGTAAATATTGCTTTAATAGAAAACAATGTTCCAATTGTAGGAATTATTTATGTTCCAGTTTCAGGTATTTTGTATGTGGGGGAACTTGGAAAAGAAGCGTACAAACAAGAGCTAAATCAAGAAAATACACTAGAAATAGCTAAAAAAATAGCTATTAAGGTGAGCAAACGTAAAAATGAAGAAGGAATAATTGCTTTTAAAAGTCGTTCGCATTCTGGAGCAAAAGACAATAATTATTTGAATAGATTTAATGTCAAAGAAATTCGTAAGAAAGGAAGTTCAGTCAAATTTTGTCTAGTTGCCGAAGGAATTGCCGATTTATATTATAGAAACGGAACAACTATGGAGTGGGATACAGCAGCAGGAGAAGCAATTTTGAAAGCAGCAGGAGGACTCATTCTAAATGCAGAGACAGATACAGATTTAGAATATAATAAGGAAAATTTAGAGAATCCACCTTTTTGTGCCATGAATACAGCTATTTTTGAGACATTTAAAGAGTTGTAAAACAAGGCTTTAGCATGATTTTTACTTTTGTTGAAAAATGTTAAGGTTTTTTTAATAAAAACTTAAACATTTTTCTCTTTTTTAAGATAATATACTATACATCGTTCGTTATTCTTGTAGGTACAATTAAATTTACATAATTCAATAAAATAAGTGTAGGGGGGAAATTATTTTTTTACGTCTTTAGTTTAAAGAAGCGACATACTAAAAATTAATTAATTTTTTGTTAAAATTTGTAAGTTTTTTATGAAAAAAGCTACCTATTTTATGAAAAAATGGTTGTAACTTTGTAAAAAAAAAGAAAAAAGATATTTATATGGTTTTGTTAATTTTAAATATTCCTGTTTTCTTAAAATTTTTTTTGAATTATTTTTCAATAAGATGCAACGTTTGTTAAAAAATAGTGTCTATATAAGTGGAAGCCTTTAGTAAAGTTAATTTTTAGTTAAACTTTTACATTCTAGTAGTAGAAATAAGGTCGTTATATCACACAAAACTATAAATTAGGATTTTTTATTTAATACATTTACAATCATGAAATTAAAACTATTTATTCTCTTCCTGCTTGTTTTTGGAGCAATTGGACAAACTATATTTCTCAATATAGATGCCAAAAGTAATTTCTTGTGGGAAAGCTCAGAAAAATCAAAAAACAGTTATACGCAGATATCAGATAATGAGATAGATGAATCTTCAATTCAACCCTCAGAAGTAGTAGTAACCATTCGTCATCATGATTCTGAAATTATAAATCAGAATGTAAACATGGAATTGCAAAATAATAATGCAAATTTTAATGAAGAAGGTGTAGAAACTACTAGCTCTACAAAACCAACTACTAAGAAAACTTGTGATCAAGAAAATAAAAAAGAGCGTTTGATTTGTCAGAAAGCAAAAGATGCTGCTAAAAACAAACAAAATCGTGTTTCTGGAAGTAACCACACAAAGAGTAGTACAATTCAAAATCCTTAGTAAAGATTCTATCTTTTTATGAGTTTTGATTTTATAAGTTTCTGTTATTAATATAACTACAAAGAATATGACATTTATTTATACCTGATGACCGAACATTATTAGAATGTTCGGTTTTTTTTTGTCTTATTTTTCTTAGAGAAATTTCTGATACTATTCAAAACAATGTACAAAATTTGTAGTTTTATTAACTATGAAATCTACTCCACGCTTACTTATTCAAGACAAATATTTTGTACCCTATTTGTCAGAGCAGCAAATGCATCAACGTGTACAGGAATTAGGAAAACAAATTGCAACTGATTATGCAGACAAAAAACCTCTTTTGTTATGTATTTTGAATGGTTCGTTTGTTTTTGCAGCCGATTTAGTTCGTTCGATGGATACGGTTTGCCAAGTATCTTTTTTAAAATATTCTTCTTATGTAAAAGATAAATCGTCTAATAATGCTAAAGACTTACTAGGAATTCAAGGACTAAATGAAGAATTGAAAGATCGTCATTTGATTGTGGTGGAAGATATTGTTGATACAGGTACTACCATGGACAAACTTTTGAAAGAACTTTCTTCTCATAAGCCTGCTAGTATAGAAATTGCTACTTGTCTTTTCAAACCTAGCGCACTCAAATTTGATATTTCTCCTAAATATGTAGCTTTCTCTATTCCTAATCACTTTGTGGTTGGTTATGGTTTAGACTATGATAATTATGGACGGCATTTAGCAGGAATTTATATTATTGACCAAGAGCATTGAGAAGTAAAGAATAACTGATTTTATTTTATCAATTAAAGTAGAATCAAAAGGAACTTTGTTTGTTCTTTCCCCCTTTATTTTTTAGTGAATAGTACAATCAAAATTAATTTGAAACATAAAAATTAGTCTTTTAAAGATTCATATTTAAAAATTGTGTACAAATTTTATTTTCTGTAGTATTCTTTTATCCACACTAAAATACAAGTTGCCATGACACATACGATGAGATACAAAGACCTTAAAAGATTGGTTGCAGAAGGAGAAGGCTTGCATATAGAGTTTAAGCGAAAAGTATATTACCCTCAAAAAATATTGCGTGAAGTAGTCGCTTTTGTAAATACTGATGGAGGAAAGTTATGTATTGGTGTTTCAGATGATGGACTTATTCCTGGGCTAAAATATCCTGATGAAGCTATTTATATGATGGAAAAAGCAATGGAAGATTTTTGTAAGCCTGCTGTCACTTATACAATTTATAGAGTTCCAGTTCCTTATACAAATGGTTGCGAAGTAGTTGTTTTTGATTTTGAGCCACATCCAAACCGACCTATTTATTTATTGTATAAAAAAAATACCCGAGTAGGAAAGGCATATGTACGGATTGCAGATAAAAGCGCACAAGCAAGTAAAGAAATGCGTAAAATTATGAAAGCCCGAGCAAATGAAAAAGATGTTTTGTTACAATATGGACAACATGAAAGAACTCTTTTGCAATATTTAGGTTCTCATAAGCGCATTAATTTAGAAGAATATGCCAACTTAGTCAATATTTCACAAGAAGAAGCTTCAACAATTTTGGTAAATATGACCCTTGCAAATATCATAGAAGTAAAGCCACAAGAAGGTGGATATGACTTTTTTGTACATGGAAGAGTTGGATTTAAAGCCTAATAAAATAAAGTATATTCAACCTTAAATTAAAAACTCCTTTATTTTTTAAAAAATAAAGGAGTTTTTGCGTGAAGAGTTATAAAATAGTTTTTTTATTCTTCTATTATAAACTTACGGAAAGCAAGCCCATCTTTTGTTTGAATTTGTAGATGATACATTCCACCTACAAGATTAGTTGTCTTGACTTTATAACGAGAAGAAGAAATTTGTTCTGTTTTGAGTACTACTTTTCTACCAATTGCGTCAATTAAGATAAAAGTAGGTTCACCATTTGGAGAAGCTGTTCCAAAATCTATAAAGAAATTACCATTATTTGGATTAGGAAAGATCTCTAAATTTCGTAACTCTTTTGGCTCTTCTATGGCTGTAATTGTTTTTGTGAAAATAATTATTTCAGAAATTGAACTACAACCTGTCTCTGTCGAAACAAGCAAACTATATTCTGCTGTTTCTATTGGCTTGTAGGTGCTTTCAAAGGCATTTTCGATTGGAACTCCATCTTTCAACCACTGATAAGTAACTGTTTCTTGACTATTTAATGTACTGGTCAGTATTTCTTCATTGACTAAATCAATACTAATTTCAGGTTGAGGAAGAACAGTAATTTCTATAGAATTTGAAAGTGCTGTACAACCGTTTGCTGTCAAAACTTCTGCTGTATATGTTCCTGCATCTGTAACAGTATATGAGTTTTCATTTGCAAAAGCTAAGATGACACCCTCTTTTCTCCAAGTAATTTTTTGAGCATCTGTGAATTGAGTAGCAATTTCTAACTTTAGTCCAAAAGGTTGAGATTCACAAAATACAGTTTGAACAGGTTGTTTAATTTCAAAATTTAGTCCTGCTTGACATTCTACATTTAGAGTAATAGAACGACGTTGTAAAGTCAAATCTGGTAAACTTGAATTGGTAACTTGTGCAGTATAAATTCCTACCTCATTATTACTAATTCTATTTAGAGTTAGATTTTGAGTTGCTGCAATAGAGTTTCCATTCTTAAACCATTGATAATTATTTCCATTTCCTTGTGTTTCTATTACAAAAGAAAGAGATGAATTAAGAATAGCCAAAATATTTTCTTCTTGATTAATGGGAGCTTGTGGTGCATATTCAAATGTAGAATAGTTTTGATTTGAGAAAGGCAATAAATCGTCAAACTCTAATTCATTTTCAGAAACTCTCAATTCAGATAGATTACTAAGTTGTAAAAAGCCGCTTGGTAAAGAAGACAAGTTATTGGTATTTATTTCAAATGTCACTAAACTAACTAGATTTTGTACATCTGTTGGAATAGTTCTAATGTAGTTTCGATTAGCATAAAATGCAATTAGTTTTGTGAGATTTGTAATTGAACTTGGTAATTCTTTGAGTTGATTATCACTAACATTCAAAACATTTAATTCTCTTAGATTTTTTATTGTTTGAGGAACTTCTACAAACTGATTATCATTGAGATAAAGTGTTCTCAAATTACTCATATTTCCAATTTCTTCTGGAATACTAGTTAAGTTATTTCTAGACAACCAAAGAGCTTGTAGATTGATAAGATTACCAAACGAAACTGGAACACTTCCTTCAAAGTTATTTTTATCTAAGTCTAGATAAGTTAGTGTAGTAATATTTCCAATAGAGGCAGGAATTTGTCCTTCCAATTTATTATCAAAGAAACTTAAATAACGCAGTTCAGAGAATAACTCTGCATCAAATACATTTGGTAATGTGCCTATCAAGTTACGGGAAGACAAATCTAACTCTGTTATTTTGCTTCCAGAAAGAGTAACTCCTGACCAAGTAGAAACAGGTTGGGTCAAATCCCAAGTTTGTGTCCAAGAAGTTTCTCCTCCTGTATCTAAGAAAAGCTGTACTAAAGCAAGTGAATCTGTAGGCTCTACAAATCCCTCTATTTGTAAGTTAATTGGATTTCTTTCTAATATAAGTTGAGTAGCTACTGTATTGCTTACTTTACACGTATAAATACCTGCATCTGATGGAAGGGCACTTGGGATTGTATATTCCCAATTTGTAGCTCCAGCAATAGGATTTTCATCTTTATACCATTGATAAGTATTGAAGTTTCCTTGAGTTTGTGAATTGAATGTAATAGACTCAGTCTGTCCAACAATTTCAGTACGAGGGGCATAAATTTTAGCTTGTGGTGAATAGGTAAAGTTTGGAATAGCTCCAACAAAATCTTCTGCTGATTCGAAACTAAGTCTATTTCCTTTGATATTTAATGAGAAATCAGTGTTTGTTCTTCTGGCTAAATTAAGAACAGAATAGGGAAGAGTTCTTGTTAGATTATTACTAAATAAATTGATAGAAGCAACTTCTCCACAACTAACCCTTATACCATTCCAAGTAGAAACAGGTGTATTCAAATCCCAAGGATTATTCCAAGATGCTCCTCCCATTTCATTATACATCTGAACCAAAATAAGTGAATCACTAGGAGTAACATAATATTGTTCTTCAATGGTAACGACTTGCTCATCAGTAGCTGTATTTCCTGCTGAATCTATGGCAGTCCAAGTGACGATGGTTTCTCCAAGAGGAAATTCTGCTGGTGCATTATTGAAAACTCTAAATAAGCAGTTATCAGAAGCTAGTGGAGTACCTATATCTAAACTGTCTCTAGTAGATGTACATCCATAGAGATTGGTTAGTTTTGTAACATCTTGAGGAGCTTGAATAAAAGGGTTTTTATTGTCAATAATAGTAATTGTGAATTGATTAGGGGCAGAAGTATTGCCATTTCTATCTGTGGCTGTCCAAGTTACATCTGTAATTCCTTGATTAAAGCGAATACCTTCTAAAGAAGACACATCTCCTAGGGTTACTCCACTTAATAAGTAACGATATGAGGCAACACCACAATTATCTGCAGCTGTTCCATCAGGAATACGATTAGAAGTTGTTGTTGTTCTATTTGTATAATAACAATTGTTTAGGTCTGTATTTCTTGTGAAATCACGCATTGCTGTCAGTACAGGTGGTTGAGCATTATCTATAACTGTAACTGTAAACTGCTCACTTGGTGAGGAGAAGTTTCCATTTATATCTTTTGCTCTCCAAGTAACAGTGGTTATTCCTTCATTAAATATTAAATCTTCTAAAGTAAAAACTGGAATAGTAGTTACTGTTGCCCCTGTCAAGTTATATTCGTAACCGTTTGTATCAATACCACAATTATCACTTGCTATTCCATCAGAAATATAAGAAGGATTCTGATTATTCTCATTATAAAAAGTACAACCTTGGTTTGGAGATACAGTTATGCTAGATATAGATGTTGTGATTGGTAATTCATTATCTGTAACAGTAATAGTTTGGGTTGCTATTGCTGTATTTCCATTTCCATCGTCTGCTGTCCAAGTTACTACTGTTGAGCCAATAGTAAATTCACTAGGAGCATCATTTGAAAATGTAACTGTACCACAGTTATCAGTTCCTGTTGGAGTTCCTAAACTTACACTTGAAGCTGTACAAAGTGTTGCGTCTGTGTTTACAGTTACGTTTGATGGTGCTGTAATTGTAGGGTCTGTCACATCATCAATGCTAACATTTTGAGTTTGAGTGGATGTATTTCCGTTTCCATCATCATATGTCCAAGTTACTACTACATTTGTTCCTTCTCCAGAAATAGGAAGAGCAGCGTCATTTGTTACTGTTACTGTTGTTGCACAATTATCAGTTGCTATTGGAGCTACTAGACTTGTTACTTGACACTCTGCTGTTACATCTGGAAGTGAAGTCAAATCTGGAACTGGAGCAGTCACATCATCAATGCTAACATTTTGAGTTTGAGTGGATGTATTTCCGTTTCCATCATCGTATGTCCAAGTTACTACTACATTTGTTCCTTCTCCAGAAATAGGAAGAGCAGCATCATTAGTTACTGTTACTGTTGTTGCACAATTATCAGTTGCTGTTGGAGGGGTTAATGAAGTAACTTCACATTCTGCTGTTACATCTGAAAGTGAAGTCAAATCTGGAACTGGAGCCGTCACATCATCAATGCTAACATTTTGAGTTTGAGTGGATGTATTTCCGTTTCCATCATCATATGTCCAAGTTACTACTACATTTGTTCCTTCTCCAGAAATAGGAAGAGCAGCGTCATTTGTTACTGTTACTGTTGTTGCACAATTATCAGTTGCTATTGGAGCTACTAGACTTGTTACTTGACACTCTGCTGTTACATCTGGAAGTGAAGTCAAATCTGGAACTGGAGCAGTCACATCATCAATGCTAACATTTTGAGTTTGAGTGGATGTATTTCCGTTTCCATCATCGTATGTCCAAGTTACTACTACATTTGTTCCTTCTCCAGAAATAGGAAGAGCAGCATCATTAGTTACTGTTACTGTTGTTGCACAATTATCAGTTGCTGTTGGAGGGGTTAATGAAGTAACTTCACATTCTGCTGTTACATCTGAAAGTGAAGTCAAATCTGGAACTGGAGCCGTCACATCATCAATGCTAACATTTTGAGTTTGAGTGGATGTATTTCCGTTTCCATCATCATATGTCCAAGTTACTACTACATTTGTTCCTTCTCCAGAAATAGGAAGAGCAGCGTCATTTGTTACTGTTACTGTTGTTGCACAATTATCAGTTGCTGTTGGAGCTACTAGACTTGTTACTTGACATTCTGCTGTTACATCTGAAAGTGAAGTCACATCTGGAACTGGAGCCGTCACATCATCAATGCTAACATTTTGAGTTTGAGTAGATGTATTTCCGTTTCCATCATCGTATGTCCAAGTCACTACTACATTTGTTCCTTCTCCAGAAATAGGAAGAGCAGCATCATTAGTTACTGTTACTGTTGTTGCACAATTATCAGTTGCTGTTGGAGCTACTAGACTTGTTACTTGACATTCTGCTGTTACATCTGAAAGTGAAGTCAAATTTGGAACTGGAGCAGTCACATCATCAATGATAACATTTTGAGTTTGAGTAGATGTATTTCCGTTTCCATCATCGTATGTCCAAGTTACTACTACATTTGTACCTTCTCCAGAAATAGGAAGAGCAGCGTCATTTGTTACTGTTACTGTTGTTGCACAATTATCAGTTGCTGTTGGAGCTACTAGACTTGTTACTTGACACTCTGCTGTTACATCTGAAAGTGAAGTCAAATCTGGAACTGGAGCAGTCACATCATCAATGCTAACATTTTGAGTTTGAGTGGATGTATTTCCGTTTCCATCATCATATGTCCAAGTCACTACTACATTTGTTCCTTCTCCAGAAATAGGAAGAGCAGCATCATTAGTTACTGTTACTGTTGTTGCACAATTATCAGTTGCTGTTGGAGCTACTAGACTTGTTACTTGACATTCTGCTGTTACATCTGAAAGTGAAGTCAAATCTGGAACTGGAGCAGTCACATCATCAATGCTAACATTTTGAGTTTGAGTAGATGTATTTCCGTTTCCATCATCGTATGTCCAAGTTACTACTACATTTGTACCTTCTCCAGAAATAGGAAGAGCAGCGTCATTTGTTACTATTACTGTTGTTGCACAATTATCAGTTGCTGTTGGAGCTACTAGACTTGTTACTTGACATTCTGCTGTTACATCTGAAAGTGAAGTCAAATCTGGAACTGGAGCAGTTACATCATTAATAATTACATTTTGGTCTGCTGTGATGATGTTTCCATTTCCATCATCAAATGTCCAAGTTACTAGGGTTATGCCTTGTGTTGTAATAGGAAAAGTAGTTGTTGTTGTTCCTATAATTGTTCCTGCACAATTATCAGTTGTAGTTGGAGCTGTAGGAGTTGCACTACATTCTGCTGTAATATCTGTTAGAGTTGGAGTAACTGGGTCAGTAGTATCTGCTGTTCCTGTTCCTTCTATATCAAATGTATAAGTAGCTTCATCACTATCGTTATTGGATATGTTTATAATTGCCGTACGAGTACCTACAGCAGTCGGAGCAAATTGAATTGAAAATTGATGAAAACTACCAGGTGTTATAGTAATAGATGTTGTTGAGGGGCTGATAGAATAATCTGTTGGATTAGCTCCAGTAAAGATAATATTACTTACCTCTAAATCTATTGTACCTGTGTTATAAATTCTGAAATGTTTTTGCACATTTCCAGAACAAATAGGCATTCCTCCATAAATCGTATAACCACTTGCAGAAGAGCCAGACAGTATTTCGTTTGCAGGTGCATATAGCTCATGTCTAACTTCTATTTCTGGCGCACTTGCTACTGGTTCAGCATTAGAAAAAGATGATGTATTTCCTGCAT
This sequence comes from Bernardetia sp. MNP-M8, assembly GCF_037126285.1. Lineage (NCBI taxonomy): Bacteria > Pseudomonadati > Bacteroidota > Cytophagia > Cytophagales > Bernardetiaceae > Bernardetia > Bernardetia sp. MNP-M8. The sequence goes on along the minus strand of NZ_CP147012.1, from coordinate 180,339 downwards.
TTGTTCCATCAGTAGCTGTCGCTGTCGCAGTTATAAAGTTGTTTGTTGTAAATGTTCCTGAAGAAAAAGTCCAAGTAGTTCCAGCAACAGTAGCATTTCCTAAATAAGTTCTTCCTTGTGTTTCAGAAGGATTGTTATCAAAGACTTCTATTATATCGGTAGAAAGTTCGCACGTTCCTGAAATAAGAGATGGAGTAGCTGTATCTACTACTGGAGCTTGTTTGTCAGCATTACTTCCTGTAGCAATATTAATTCCTCCACTTCCATTAAGGTATATACTATTATAGGATATAGTAGCTTGAGTAGCTCCTCCAGTCACATTAATTCCCAAGCCAGTATTATTAGCAATGATATTTTGCCCTGCTATTGTTCCATTACCAATATTATTATTTATTCCTGTTGTGTTGATAAAAATACCATTACCTCCATTTGCAAGAGGAGTAGTTCCATCTGCACCTACCCCAATATAATTACCTAAGATAGTATTATGAGAAGATGTACCATCTATTCGAACTCCATTAGTAGACGATCCACTAATTATATTTCTACTTGCTGGACTTGTTCCACCAATAGTATTATTAGAACTATTCTGCATGACTAAAGCTCCACTAGTAGGTGTAGCTGGGTAAGAAGCAATACCTGCTGCATCAACACCAATATGATTTCCTTCTATAAAGTGTCCTGCTGTTCCAGAAAGCCAAAGAGCAGCCAAGCCAGAACCCTCACTTTGTTGAATAGATAAGCCTTTTACACTAATAGAAGACGAACCTGAAAGAGTTAGCGTACTAGAAGCTATTGGTAAAGGTGGTGCTGCTAATTGTATTTTTATATCAGCAGGAGCAAGGTTTGTAGCAGCTTTTGAGTCAAAAGCAGAATACCCATCAATAAGAGCTTCATCAGATATGGCATTAGTAATGCCTGCTAGTGATTGTATTGTCCATACTCCAGTACTTGAATTATAATTAGCATCAGAAGTAGGGATACTAAAATCGATATAGTTTTTCCCTGCTAGTTGATTTGCTCCATCAATAGAAACACCATCACCATCAATAACTTCTCTAAAACTCTCTGCACCACTATCATTTGTATTTTTTACTCGTAATGCCCAAAGAGGGTCATTTATATCTCCTAGAGCATCTGAACCCAACTGTCCATCAGCAGCAGAAAATAATGAGCCTGAATTAAATGCTATTTGATTTTCTCCATTTTCAAAATTCCAATATCCTAATGCTCCATTTGGTGTATTACTGCCCATATCGGCTTGGATTTGTCCTGCGTTACGAACAGAATTAAAAATTCTTACTTCGTCTATTTGACCTCTAGTGGATATAAATGAGGCAGAGTTATCAAAATATGTCCTACCTATAAGTAAAGAAGAGGAAGAAGAAGAAAACCCAGTAATTGATACATTTGCTTTTTCTACCCCATTTACGTATATCTTTGCGTTACTTCCATCGTAAGTAGCAGCAATATGATACCACTTATTATTTTCTAAGAGTTCAGCAGGTATATTTGAAGTTTGAATATCTCCTCCTGCTATTCCTTGTAAAGTAAACTTTACTCGTCCACCATTAACTGCTAGACTTACACCATTATTGGCATTACTAGGACGATTAGATACAATTCCATTTTCTGCTGAATTTATTTTTATCCAAGATTCTATTGTAAAATTACTAAAGTTAAATGTACTGTTTAGTCCAGTTCCTACATCCACATAATCATCTATCCCATCAAAATACATTCCTCGGTTGCCGATGGGTTGTGAAGGTAAACAGGTAGGAGAAGCTAGAGCATCTCCATTAATAGTCCAGTTGTTAGGAGCAGAAGTTAGTTCAGATCTTGCTGTAATAGCATTGGTAGAGCAATAAGTTCTTCCATTGGCTCCTAATGTAATGCCTGTAGGTATTGTTTCAGGACCTACTATAGTTGCCCATCCTATGAGAGTATTTTCATAATTAGTTTGAGACATGATTGTTCCATTGAGCATACCCTCCATACTATTAGGGATAGTAATACTACTAATATCCCAAGCACTCAAATCTTGATCAAATACAGAAGCTAGATTAAACATGTTTTCCATAGTGGTAACATTGCTTGTACTCCACCCTCCAATATTTTGATTGAAACTATTTGCTCTAAAAAACATAGCATCCATATTTAATACTGATGATGTATTCCAAGGAAGAGGGGTACTATTTGTATTACTTAAAGCTCCATTATTAAATAATTCAGCACGCCTAAACATAGAGTTCATGTCTAGCACATTTTGTGTATTCCAACTACCTATATCTTGATTGAACAAAACAGCTTGATCAAACATATGTGCCATGTTTTGCACATTCTGTGTATTCCAAACACCTATATCTTGATTGAAAGTTGATGCATTATAAAACATATAGTTCATGTCTGTTACAGAAGATGTATTCCAAGTCAAGGGGTTGTTGCTTCCATTAGTTGCCTCTCCATTATTAAAAGATGTTGCATTATTAAACATCGAACCCATAAATACAACTGAGGAAGTATTCCAGCTTCTAATATCTTGGTTAAAAGCACTTGCTCCTGCAAACATATTAGCTATGTTACTTACATTACTCACATTCCAAGAACTTACATTTTGATTGAAAGCTGTAGCATTTTGGAACATAAACTGCATATTAGCAACATTACTTGTGTTCCATACTAAACTTGCACTTACTCCACTAGATAATCCATTATTGAAAACAGTAGCTCCATTAAACATTCTGTTCATATTATTTACATTGGTAGTTACCCATGAAGACAAATTTTGGTTAAAATTCTGAGCTCCTTGAAACATACCTTCCATGTTCGTTACACTACCTACATTCCAACTTCCGATGTTTTGATTAAACAGTGTTGCTCCTGAAAACATAAATCGCATATCTGTAACATTATCAGTTACCCAAGTACTTATACTCGAATTTCCTACCAAAGCTGGACATTCTGCGAACATAAGTCCTAGATTCATAATTGGTATTGATGATAAATCTGGAGCATCAGTAGCATTATAAGTTAGATTAGAGCAGCCATAAAAAGCATTATTCATATTTGTCCATGCATTGTCTCCCCATTGTTCTATGGTTAGAATTTTTCGTCTGTCTCCACCATTATTAAAAACTATTCTATCATACGTACCTGATATTTCTACTCTATATATACCTATTGTACCAAAATCAATAATTTGAGAGCCACTAAAAGGACCTAACTGTCCTCCAGAGTTGTTGGCTGCGTTACCATCTTCTTCCCAATAGACAAAATAAGAACCACCAACAATAGGAAGTCGTACTTGCTGACTATTAGTTCCTGCTCCAGAAGGATTGTCACTTTTCCATTTTGTAATAAAAGCATTTGAAGGTGGCGTGAAAATAGTAAACTCTCCTGCACCTCCAGTATAATTATTTATTCTGTAATTGGGAGAAGTAAAACTAGTAGGAGTTATTGGAGACCAGTTACCTGCACTTTCTATATGAACCAAGGAACTGTTTGTAAGCCCTGCACCTTGTGGTGCTTGAAACTCTATATCAGTAGTGAGACTAGCACCTATGTGCCAAGAACCCATGTTATTAGGAGATGAGATAGTAGATGGGTTAATAAAACTAACACCTGTACCTGTATTAACATTCGAAAGAAAAACAGTTTGTTTATTTGAAGCATCTCCTACTGGAAAAGTAGCAGGACCTGGATTACGTAAAAACTTTCTGCTAGTAGCTGTCGCTTGTATCCAAGAGTTTGGTGTATGAGTAAGGTTAGCATCTGTGCCATTATATCTAAAATTATCAGAAGTGAGAATGACTTTTCCATCATCTAAATCTAATGAATTATTAACTTGAACAAAATCATCAAATGTAACATGTGCAGGATTACTTATCTCTAAACCATAGAATGTAGTCGTTATTCCTCTGATGGTTTGTGGAGTTGTTCCATCAAAGATGACTACAGTAGCGTTAGTAGTTGTATTAAAACTATTTCCTGTATTGTTATCTAAATCTCCTAATATCGTTGTTGTTCCTGCTTGAAGCGTTTTTACTCCTGTTCCTGTTATTTCTAAAGTTCCATAAGTTACCCCTCCTCGAATATCTCCATCTCCTGCATAGTTATATTCAAATGTAGATATAGAAGAACTGTTGAAATTAGCTACATCAGATAAAATATTAGAACGCATAATCAATCTACCATTATTTTGAAACGAACCTCCTCCTGTCAAAAAGTTAGGAGCTAATACTCCTGTAATATTATTGTTTGTTAGAGTTCCATTTATATTTATACCACCATTACCCCAAAGTTGTATTTCATCTCCTGTTCCATTATTGATAATAACGTCAGTATCGATTTGACAAGTACCACTACCTAAGCTTTCTGAAAAACGCATATTACCACTATTATTAGTTATTGAAAGTGGAGTAGTTTCAAATAAAGTATGTGAAGACTGACGTAATCTAAAAGTAGCATTGTTTGTGATATTACCTCTGAAAATAAAATCAAAATTATCTCCAGTATTATTAGTAGTAGTTAGTATTCCTCCAGAGTGAATCGTTAAATTACCATTTACTATCAATGTAGCATTATTCTGAAGTGTTAAGCCTCCATAAATTTCTAAGTCTATTACCTCAAGAAAACCTCCAATAGGAATAAATACATCTTCTCCTGCACATATTGTGGTAACTGGAGTTGAATTACTGGGAATTACCCCTGCTACTGACTGTGTAGAAAAACAGTTATCAAATGACCAGGTGGTTGTTAATGTTGCATCTCCTCCAGAAAGTGAGTATAAGTCTTGCCCTAACACAGAAGGTGTAAAAGAAAGACAAAGTAACAAGAAAAAAGAAAGTAATAAAAAAGAAAATCTAAAAGTAGTAAATATATTTTTCATAAAGTAATGAAGGGTAAGGGTAAGTCAAGATTATTGTTTAGTAAATATAAGTTACCTATTTCTACGCAGTAAAGAAATAGATAGATGAATAATAAGTGTTGATTTTGGGTTGATTATAAAGATCTAAAGTATTGAAATACAATACAAAAATACAAAATTATTACTAAATAAAGAGAGGTATGCACTTTGTTATTACGTGAGGTTAAACATTAAGTTTTTGTTTTTTTAAGAAAAATGAAAAATAGTTTGGAGTATTAGGGAAAAAGATTTTTTTACTTTCTAGTATTGACCTATTATCATTATGAGCTTAAGTTGAACAAAATTATTTAATAGGTTATCAAAATCTATCTGAGACCGTGGGAAGGTATATGATTCATTTTCAATTAACTTCAACTCAGGATTGAGAGTGAAATGAAAATTGTTAGAATAAGACATCAATAACAGTTGCTGGTGTCTTAACCAACGACATAGAAAAATCAAGTAGCAAAATTACCAATTCTCAAATCCGTTTTGTATTTTTGCTTTATTATAAAAGTTTAATTATTTCGACATAACACTCTAAAGCACATTTTTAATATGCAAAATGCCATTTTTTCTATTCCTTTTCCAAAAAACGAACCTGTCTTAGAATATCGTGCAGGCTCTCCAGAACGTGAAGCTCTCAAAAAAGCAATCAAAGAATTACGTAGTCAAGAATTAGATATTCCAATGGTAATTGGTGGACAAGAAGTACGTACAGAAGAAAAAATGCGTCTTTCTCCTCCTCACGACCACAAACATACACTAGGACATTTTCATTACGGTGATAAAGGTCATGTAGAACAAGCAATCCGTGCAGCTTTAGCAGCAAAAGAGGCTTGGGAAGATTTGCCTTGGACAAACCGTGCTACTATCTTTTTGAAGGCAGCCGACCTTTTGGCAGGAGAATATCGTGCTAAAATTAATGCAGCAACCGTTTTAGGTCAGTCTAAAAATGCGTATCAAGCAGAAATTGATGCAGCTTGTGAATTTATTGATTTCTTGCGTTTCAATGCTTACTTTATGCAAGAAATTTATGAAAAACAACCTGTTTCTTCAGATGGAATTTGGAATAAATTAGAATATCGTCCTTTAGAAGGTTTTGTTTTTGCCCTTACGCCATTCAATTTTACGGCTATTGCAGGAAACCTTCCAGCTTCAGCTGCCCTTATGGGAAATGTTATTGTTTGGAAACCAGCATTTACACAGATTTATTCTGCTCACGTAATTATGGAAGTTTTCGAAAAAGCAGGAATGCCAGCAGGAGTTATCAATCTTATTTTTACAGATGGACCTGAAACGGGTGATGTAATTTTCAATCATAAAGATTTTGCAGGTATTCACTTTACAGGAAGTACAGGTGTATTCCAGACAATTTGGAAAGAAATTGGAAAAAATATCCAAAACTATAAGAGTTATCCAAGAATTGTAGGCGAAACAGGTGGAAAAGATTTTGTGGTGGCTCATCATACAGCAAATGCTGCACAAGTTGCTACTGCACTTGTTCGTGGTGCTTTTGAGTTCCAAGGACAAAAATGTTCGGCTGCTTCAAGAGCTTATATTTCTCAGAATATTTGGAAAGAAGTAAAAGAAAGAATGACAGATATGCTTTCGGAAATCAAAATGGGTTCTCCAGAAGTGTATGGTAACTATATCAATGCTGTTATTGACGAAAAATCGTTTGATAAAATTGCTAAGTATATAGACAACGCAAAAAAAGACAAAAATGTCAAAGTTATTGCAGGTGGAAATTATGACAAATCAAAAGGTTATTTCATCGAACCTACTGTTTTGAAAGTAGACGATCCAAAATATGTAACCATGTGTGAAGAAATTTTTGGACCTGTTTTGACAATTTATGTGTATCCAGAAAATGACTTTGAGGATATTCTTACGCTTACAGACCAAACTTCTCCGTATGCTTTGACAGGTTCTATTTTTGCACATGACAGAACAGCCGTAGAATTGGCTACCAAAAAGCTTAAAAATGCCGCAGGTAATTTTTATATCAATGACAAACCAACTGGTGCAGTTGTAGGTCAGCAGCCATTTGGAGGTGCAAGAGCATCAGGAACAAACGACAAAGCAGGTTCATATTTGAATCTTTTGCGTTGGGTAAGTCCTCGTACAATCAAGGAAACATTTAATGCTCCAACAAGCTATGAGTATCCATTCTTAGAATTAGATCCAAAGGAGAAAAAAGAAGCTAAAGAGTCGAACGGACAAGCAAAAAAAGAGAAAAAAGAGAAAGTGAAAAAGTAGAATCTCCAAGCCCTAAGGGTAAGGTGTTAAGAATTAGTTTATTTTTTCCTACAGTTTTGTAATTATGATTTTCAAAAATGTAGTGTATTTTAGCTGCGTAGCTGCATTATATTTGTAGATTAAAATTGAATTTCCGTATTTAGAGCTGCGTAGCTGCGAAATGTTGAAATTTTACAGTTTTCAAACATCAAACAACAATATTTCGCAACTACGCAGCTTTTTGAACTTGATATTTTTTCGTTTCTACCCATATTTCGCAGCTACGCAGCTAAATTTTAAAGAAAATGATTTAAAATAATCATTTTTTGTAGAATTTTTTTTGAAATTCTGAACACCCTATCCTTAGGTTTATTATTACATAAAAATCATATAAACCTCTCACTAATAAGTTATAATACCTTTAACAAGTAATTTTGAATGAATGAAATAAACTATACACAAATTTTGATAGAAAATAATTGTAATTATAATTAAAGCAATAAATGAATTTAGCAACATTTCAAAAAAGAATAAGTAAGAGTTTAGTATTCTTTATTTCTGCATTTTTTTTATTTAATGGCATTACATCTTGCCAGTTTTACAGAAATACAGCCTCTCATTACAATGCCTATTTTTTAGCAGAGGAGCGTTTCAATGAAGTTTATAAAAATACATATCTTCAACAAAAAAGTGATTTTAATAATGTATTGGCAGTTTTGCCTCCAATAGATAGTGTTTCGATGGGAGGCTTTAAAGGCGAATTGGATTATGTTGTTGAAAAGGCATCTTTACCTATTCAACGTCATCCAGAAAGTGATTGGACAGATGATAGTTATTTACTCATTGGAAAAGCTCGTTTACATCAAGCAGATTATAGAAATGCTATTAATTCCTTTAAATATTTGAATGGAAATAGTAATGAATTAGATATTCGTCATGCTTCTCTTATTTGGCTGATGCGTTCTTTTATTGAAAGTGGTAATTTGGATCAGGCTTCTTTTACGATGGATTATATTTCGAAAGAAGGAGATAAGTTTTCAGAAGAAAATATTAGAGATTTTTATTTGGTTTCGGCACATTATTACAGAACAGTCAATGACTTTGATAAAACAGCAGCTTATTTAGAGCTTGCTTTGCCGTATGTGAAAAATAAAACTCAAAAAGCTCGTTATCATTTTATTTTGGGACAAATTTATCAGAATAAAGCCAAAGAAGGAATTGATGATAAGACAATAAATGTAAAGAAAAATGATAGGAAATCATACGAAAATTATCAAGCTAGTATAAAGGCACATCCCGATTATGAAATGGTTTTTAATGCTCAATTGAATGCTTCTCAAGTAGCAGGAACGAGTGCAGAAGATGTAAAACAAGCGCAAAAATATTTTGAAAAACTTTTGAAAGACCAAAAAAATGAAGAATATAAAGACCGTATTTATTATGAAATGGCTGGGTTTGCTCAAAAACGAGGAAAAACAGAGGAAGCTATCAATCTCTTACAAGAATCTTTAAATCAACCTTCAGATAACTCAGCACAACGAGCTTATACTTACGTCAGAATGGGTGAGTTATATTATGCTGATAGTAAATATGCAAAGGCAAATTCGTATTATGATTCTGCCCTTTCTATTAGTACAGAAGAAATGCGTAATTATGATGAAATTGCTGCACGAGGAGAAATTTTAGGTCAATTTTTTGAGCAATATGATATTTTAGAAAAAGCAGATACAAAAATTAACCTTTCCAAAATGTCGCAGGAAGAGTTAGTTAAATATTTTGAAAAACAAATTGCAGAAGAAAAAGCACAAATAGATAAAGAAGCAGCAGCAGCAGAAAAAGCTGCCAAAAGTGGAAATTTGGTCAAGCAAGGAACTACAAATCCATTTGCAAATACGTCAAATCCTGCTCAAACGTGGTATTTTTATAATGACCAAGCTGTCAGACAAGGAAAAAATACATTTGTTAGAGTTTGGAAAAACCGTCCTTTAGAAGATAACTGGCGAAGAAGCAATAAAATAAATAGTTCAATTGATAATACTGTTGATCCAACTGCCACAACAGCAGATAGCAAAACAGACCAAGAAAATCTATATGCAACTGTTGCAGGTGTAGAGGAAAGATTAAAAGAAGTTCCTAAAACAATAGAAGAAATTAGCCTTTTAGAGCAAAAAGTTCAAGTTGCGTTGTTTGAACTTGGAAAAGTATATCATTATCAGCTCAAAGAAAATAGTAATGCGAGAGCTACTTTTGAACGTCTTATAAATGATTTTCCTGCTAATTCAAATACTGCTGAAGTTCTATTTTTGTTGCGTAAGATATGTTTGGAAGATAAAACATTAGAAAAATGTGATGTGGCAAGTTATGAAAAGGATTTACAAGAATATTACCCAGAATCCACCTTTGCAAAACTTATTTCTGACCCTGATTATTTAGAAGAAGCAGCCGTAAATGATACGATTGTTACTAGCTTATATAAAGAAAGTTATGAGCTTTATTTGGCTAAAAATTATGAAAAAGCCATTGAAAAGTTAGACACAATTCAAAATGAATATCCTCAAAATAGTTATAATGCAAAAATAGAGTTACTCCGAATTATGAGTGCTTCTCACATCGAATCTTTGCCTGTTTATGTAGAAAAGTTAACTACTTTCGTTACAAAATATGAAGGAAGTAAAGAACAAGAGTATGCAAAAAAACTCTTAGAAGTAGCAGATAAGAAATTAAAAGAAAGCCCTGTTCAAAAACCTGATAATGAACAAGATAAAAATATAGGTGGATAATAAGAAAGACAAGTCTTATTAAAGCATCTTTTTAATAGAATTGTATATATTTTTTATTTTTATATAAATTTTCGCTATTTTTGGAAACCTTTAATCTATTATTTAATAGAATGCAATAAGAAATAAGAATAAAAAACAGAGAAAAATCTGTTTATCTTAAAAAAAAGAACATGTAGTTAAAAGAAGAAGCCTATCAGCTTAATTTAAGTTTATTTTATATAGTAATTTTAATCAATTTAGTTTACTTTCAATAGTAATAGTATTTATATCGAACAAATAATAATGAAAACACCTAAGTACCCAAATCGTTCAAGAAACCAAGAAGAAGATTCACATCAACAGTCCTCATATTCCAACTCACGCACCTCTAACAATAATGGAGGTTACCAAGGCTCAAATCATAATTCTAACCACAATGAGCGTTCTGGTAATGGACATAATTCTAATTACAATAACAATGGAGGACATAATAACTATTCTCGTTATAATAAAAGAGAGTTTTTGAATTATAACAAATTTAGTTTTGATCGTATAAAAAGACGTTTTAATCTCAATGAAGTACAAAAAGATTTATTTGAAGGCATTACTCCAGTTGAGCCAAGTGAATGGTTAAAACAAACAATGGAAATAACGGCAGATTTGCCAATCAAGACAGAAAAAGCACGTACAGAATTTATTTTGATGCCTGTTCTTTTGGAACTTCGCAAACGTACTGAACGTATGTTTACGATTTATTCAGGAGAATATTTTAATGTAGAGCCTCGTGAAGGTTTAGCAGGTCCTTCTGATATTATTTTATCGATGGGAGCAGAATCGTACTCTATTTCTTCACCTGTAATGTCAATTGTTCAAGCCTACAAAAATAATCTTGATTTAGGTTTAGGAAAATGTGTGGCTCAAATGATTGCAGCAGATATTTTTAACGAGCGTGAAGACAATCACATCACTACTATTTATGGTTGTGTAACCACAGGGGAACAATGGCTTTTCTTACGTTTAGAGGGTGACACTATCCAAATTCATCCACATCGTTTCTTCTTAAATGAACTTACTGATATTATTGGAATGTTCCAAGCTATGTTAGATAACTGTAAAGAAGATATTGCTACTCCTAAAGTAGAAATAGAGACAGAAACAGCAGCAGAATAAATAAGTTGTTTTCGAATTTAGTTTTATCAAAAAAACCTTTCAGAATTATATAAATAGTATATAGATTCTGAAAGGCTTTTTTATAGAAATATTTTTTAAGAAAATTCTTTATTTTATCCCTCTAGCATTTAAAGCATTATGATAACGTCTTGCATTTGCTTCATGTTCTGCATTCGTTTTTGCAAAGGCATGATAACCAGATAAATCTTCTTTTGCACAAAAGAAAATATATTCATGATTTTCAGGTTTTAAAACAGCATTCAGACCAGCAATAGAAGGCAAACGAATCGGAGAAGGTGGCAAACCTACATATTTATAAGTATTAAAAGGAGATTCTATTTCTTTGTGAGAATTTAAAACCCTTTTTATAGTAAAATCATTGTGAGCAAAAACAAGTGTTGGGTCAGCTTGAAGTAACATTTCTTTTTCCAAACGATTGAGATATACACCAGCAACACGAGGTTTTTCGTCAGCATAACGAGTCTCTGCATCAACGATAGAAGCCAAAATAGCCACTTCTTTTTGAGAGAGTCCTTGAGCTTTAGCTAGTTCTTTTCTCTCGTCTGTCCAAAATTTATCATACTCTTTTTTCATTCTTTCTACAACTTCTTCCTTCGAATCTGTCCAATACATTTCATACGTATTTGGTAAAAACATAGAAATGAAATTGTCCTTATCAAAACCAAATTCTTTGGCTGTATTCTCATCAAGTAAATACGTTGCAAACTCTGCCGAATCAATTTCTAAATTGTTTGTTATTTTTCCTGCTAACTCGGGTAAAAAACGTAAGTTTTCATTGAAAGTAACATTTACAGGAGCTTGATTTCCAGAACGAAGCTGACGCACAAAATCAATCGTATTCATTTTTGGAGTAAGAATATAACGACCTGCTTTTACATTATCAACATAATTGAGCCATTTTGAGAAGACACCAAAAGCAACAGGATGTTGAATTGTTCCATCTTCACGAAGTTGTTTAGCAAGTTGATCATAACTCATTCCTTTTGGAATATATAAGTATTTTTGCTCTGCTCCTTTCTGTGTCAGAACAGAAGGTGTATAAGCCATTTGATAAATATAATAACTTGTAGCAATAGCAAAGACAGATAAGCCTGCAAAAATCCCTAAAAATATTTTGTATTTCAGACTGATTTTGCCTTTAGAATTTTCTTTTTTTGAATTAGCCATTTTGATATATAATTTAGTCCCTAAGGGTTTTCAGAAACCATTAGGGGCTTTTTTCTATAATTATTTTTTAATCTCTGTATTCAAATAACCTTTGCGACGGATAACTGTTTCTACAAATTTTATTTCGTTTTCAGATTTGAATATAGTAAAAGGAAAATACAAAAATTCATATTTTGAAAGATAAAGAACAAAAGCGTCTTCTCTCTTTTCTACTTTAATAATTTTGTCCCATTTTATTTCTGAACCTCTTTTTGCATCCACCATCATCATAATGCGCTGGCTATTAATGTCATACGCATATTTGTCAAAGAGAGGTTTAGATTTTTCGTGCATCGTAAGTCCTTTAAACTGGATATACCAAAAAAGAAGATACAAACCTGAAAGAACAAGTGCAACACCTAATCCCCAACTCCACAAACCAAAAGCAAGGAAGATGAGAAAAATAGCAGGAGGAATAAACCAAACCCACCACCACTGTTTGAGGGCATTTACAAATGAAATTTTAACGTAAATATCTGGATCTATTTTATATTTTTTTGTTTTGACAATCATAAAAAATGAATTCGTAGTGAATTTTTTGTGAGTTGAATTACTATTTTAATTTGATTGCAAAATTAAGGAAAATAATCTAAATCAGTTACCAGTTATCAGTAAATAGTAACTAGTTATAGGTAAATAAATTTAATTATATAGCTTTTTCTGATGTTTTAGCATAACTAAATCAACAAATCTATAAATTAGGACTTCAACAAAAGTAAATTCGTTGAAGAATAAAATCTTCTTTTTACTAAATCAAAGAGTATTTACATCCTGTTTATGATTCTATACCACAAAGTATTTTTGTCAATTTTCTCCTTCCTATAAAACAAAAAACCACTTATCTCAATGCTTTGAAATAAGTGGTTTTTGATAGATAGTGGTACAATAAATCCTAATTTTCATCATCGTCATCAGGTCGATGATGTCCTCCTCCTCGTTTGGAAAGTTCTTTTAAAAGCATTCTTCTAAACTGCCTTTCTGTTCTATATAATTCCATTATTTTTTCTACTGGAATAACAGTTTTGAATTTTTCGAAGTAGAGTTTATCTAAAACTAGTTCTTGTTCACGTAACTCAAATGACTTTTTGAAAGAGGTTTCTAGTTTTGCTCCTGTAAGATTTTTACTTTCTCTTCTATTTTGTTTAAGTTGTTTTTTGATGTTTTCCCTTTTTGTTGAATATTCATTGTAAATAGGAAAAAATTTGGCTGCTTCATCCGAAGACAGGTTAAGGTTTTGAGTAATCATAGCTACTCGCATTGCTTTTAATTGTTCACTCATTTGATCATCTCCTCCACCTCTGCCTTTTTGAGCAAAAGCAGAAACAGATAAAAAGAGAAAAAATAGAGATGCTATATAGAATTGATTTTTCATAGATTTTGATTTTGAGTGGTTTTTTATTTCGGATTGTAATTCATAGTTTATATTTAAAGATATTCTTCTTCCAACATCAAATCTAATGATTCAGCATCAATAGAATTCAAATCAGAGTCTTTAAAAACATTATTTATTTCTAAACTAGAATTTTGAGGAATAAAACTAACCAATTCAGTTTCAGAAATATCTTCATCTAATAAAAAGTCATTGATTTGTTCAGTTGAAATTTTTGAAAAATCTACTTCTGAATTTTGAGTATTTTCTAGAGCTAAATTTGTTTGAGCTTTATCCATATTTGATTTATTAGAATAAGTATAGATGCCTGCTAGTGCAACAAACAGTAAAAGTAATGTCGCAGCAATTCCCATAATTTGAGGTTTAATCCAAAGACTACTACTTTTAGTTTTTTGAGAATCAAGAGAAGCTGATTTATTTTCTTTATTTATTTCAATCAAATTCTGATTTTCATCCTCTTTTTCTAGCTGAGCATAAATTTTACTAGAAATACTATCAAAATGCGCTTCATTAGGCATCTGAAAAGGCTGTTTTTTGGGTATGTCTTCTAATTTCATTGTAATGCTAGGTTATATTTTGAGTATTTTTAAACAAGCTAAAGCGTATTCTATATTTTATTTGCTTACTGATAATTTTCTTTTAAATAGGCTTCAATTTTTTTTGTTGCCAAATGATAGGAGGCTTTCAAAGCTCCGACAGAAGTATCTACTATTTCTGAAATATCTTCATATTTCATTTCATCAAAATACTTCATATTAAAAACCAAACGCTGTTTGTCAGGTAAAGTCAGAATTGCTTTTTGAAGAATTAACTGTACTTCTTCTCCTGAAAACTGTTCATCACTTTCTAAGTTCTGCATAAGTTGTTCTGATGTTTCATTCATTGGAAGTCCTTGTTTTTTCTTTTTTCTCTCCAAAAAACGTAATGTTTCATTGGTCGCTATTCTATAAATCCAAGTATATAGTTTAGATTCATTTTTAAATTTATCTATGTTTTTCCACACTTTTACAAATGTTTCTTGTAACAAATCATCTGTATCATCAGCATCAATAACCATTTTTCTGATATGAGAATAAATGGCTCGTCGGTGAAGGCGCATAATTCCATCAAAGGCAATTGTGCGTTCTTTCGAAGTCGTTTGTGGATGCTGTAATTGCTGAATCCACTTTTGTTCTTGTTCTGTCTGACTAGGTTGAGCTGCTTCTGACAAAGAAAAATAGATTAATATAAATAGATTAGTATTTAGAATTATGAACTAACGAAGTTATATTTTACAATATATTTCGTGTTTGGCTTTTATACTTAGACCGTAAAATAAAGCAAAGGTTTAATTCTATTGAATAAAAATTTGTAATAATTGAAATAAAGAAGTTTTACCGATTATTTTAGGAACTAGATATATAAAGAATTCAAGTTAAAATATATTTTTTCAAACAAAATATAATTGCCTTTGTTATAGAAGTAAGAATACCAAACTATTGATATTCATTTTTTAAACTAAACTTTTTAAACTATACACTATTATGGCAGAAATTAAAATTGAAAAGAAAACCCCGATTATTCCTTGGTTATTAGGTCTTTTGCTACTTTTACTAATTGGAGCAGGTATTTATTTTGGATTCCAAATTAATGAAACAGAAACAGAAGTAGTAGCTAATGAAGTACCTGAAAACGAAATTCTTCCTGAAGAAAATACCACAGAGACAACAACACTTCCAGCAGAAGTAAACACTTTTGTGATGTTTGCAAACGAAGAAAATGATTACACAGATGCACAAATGGATATTCATCACGAATATACAGCAAATGCGCTTCGCCACATGGGAGATGCTTTGGAAGCTCTTGCCAATAAAAAAGGAATGGCTGACCAAATGAATGTAGAAAATTTACATAAAAATTTAGATACAGCAGCCGATGAAATCCAAAAAAATTGGAAAGAAACTGATCACGCTGATCATATCAGAAACGCATTTTTGCAAGTCAGTGGAGCATTGAATCAACTTACTGATGGTTCTACAAATGAGAGCCTAAAGAAAGAAGCAAAAGATATTGATCCAAATACTTTGACATTAGAACAAAAAGCTGATGTAAAAGATTTTATTGATAAAGCAGCCAGTGTGATGAAGAAAATAGCTATGGAGTAAGCTATATTAGCTTAGATTATAGCTTTTCAAAATATTACCTCATTTTTTAAACTTTATTTTTATTATGGAATACAACAAAAACACTACCGTAGATACTACGGATTTTCACGAAGAAATTACTCTAGAACGTCTAGAAGATTTAGATAGTTATAAAGTAGCTGACGGCTATGATAACGTACAAGATTGGAAAGTATTTGCAGATGGTAGGCTAGAACTTGGAAAAGTAAGAGGACTTATAGCATCAAAGGAACTAGAGAGAGTTCTCTATCTAGATATTGAAATAGAACAAAGTATGTGCAATGAAGGAGATACACACTTGTATATTCTTGTTCCTATTGGACTTGCAAAACTTAATCATGATGCCAAAACAGTAAACGTGGATTCTATCGATGCAGAAGCATTTGTAAACTATCCTCGTTATGATGGTTCTGATGTTCACATGGACTATGAATATTTATTACACGGATATTATACACAACATCCAGATATTCATTTAGAGCCTTATATTGGTCGTACCAAAAAATATTATGACCACGACTTGCTTTATAATCAGGCTACAATGACTGGCGGTAATCAGACATCTGGGCTATAAGCAAACTGGCATTTAATGAAAAAAACCTTATTTCAACAAAATGAAATAAGGTTTTTCTTTTTTAGATAAACAATGTACTAATAGATTCTTGATCGTGAATCTTACGAATAGCCTTCGCAAAAAGTTCAGCCACAGATAATACTTTTATCTTATCTGATTTTTCTTTTAATGGAATAGTATCCATTACAGCTAGTTCTAAAAGTGGAGAGTTATTAATATTTTCATACGCCTTTCCAGACAAAACAGGGTGTGTAGCAATAGCACGTACAGAAACAGCACCATTATCAAGCAAAACTTGAGCTGCTTTTGAAATTGTTCCTGCTGTATCAATCAGGTCATCTACAATTATTACATTTGCACCCTCTACATCTCCAATCACTTGCATAGAAGCAATTTCATTAGCTCTTTTTCGGTGTTTGTCACAAACGACCATATCAGCATGAAATTGTGAAGCATAGCTTCTAGCTCTAGCAACTCCTCCTACATCAGGTGAAGCAAAAACTAGATTCTCAATATTAAGAGATTCGATATAAGGAATGAAAATAGCTGTTGCATATAAATGATCGACAGGAATATCAAAAAAGCCCTGAATTTGTCCTGCATGTAAATCACAAGTCATAATACGAGTTGCGCCAGCAGCAGAAATAAGATTGGCTACCAGTTTTGCACCAATAGCCACACGAGGTTTATCCTTTCTATCTTGACGAGCATACCCAAAATAAGGCATCACAACCGTAACCGAACCAGCCGAAGCACGCTTTGCAGCATCAATCATCAGTAAAAGCTCCATCAGATTGTCAGCAGGAGGAAAGGTCGATTGAATAATAAAAACATCTGCACCACGAATAGATTCGCTATAATTAGGACACATTTCGCCATCACTAAAAATTTGAATATTGTGTTGTCCTAAAGGTTTTCCATAGGAGTGTGCAATTTTTTCGGCTAAATAACGAGAAGCTGAACCAGCAAAGAGTTTGACAGAATTCATAGAAGTAGGAACAAGAAGTATAGAAAAAGATTTAAGACAAAAATAACTACACTAGTTAGCAAATTCAAATCAAAAGTCATTTTATTTTATATTTTTAGCTTCATTTGAGTATTATACCTTTATTTTCAGCTTTTTATCTGATTTATTTTATCAAAAAAAATAACACTCTCTTTTTATAGAAAGTGTTACAGAAGTTCTTATTTTTTAAACTTAAAAGTTTTGTTGCAAAATTTATCTAAATTCTGTCGGACAAACGACTCTATTTATTGTAAAGCTGAGAGAAATTCCTGTGTAGTAATACATGTCTTTAGTAAACAAATTAGTCATTTGAAATTTACCTACATTACTAACATTATCTATAGTATCATCTTGAAGCATTCCATCAATAGCATCTGTAAAAGTAGGTCTTGCTCCAAACTCAAATCCTAGATTATAATTATGAGCCAACATATATTTTAATCCTACACCGATAGGCAAAGCAATTTCTAACGCATTAGGTTGATTATCAAAATAATTACTATTTACAGCAATATGTGCTACCGAACCCCCAAAAAATACATAAGGTGAAAGACGGTTGAGTTCACTCATTGCTCTATAATCTCTAAAATTATATTCCATTCTTGCTGATGCCTCATATACAGTTCCTACAAACTGAGCTAATCTTCTTTGAGAAAAAGGATCATCCGATTTAGTTTCATCTGCCTTGATTACTCCTATCATTGCGCCAAAACGCAAAGAAAAAGCAGGACTTGGATTATAACGAACAAAAATTTCTCCTGCTGGACGGGCATTTTGTAGTTTGTAAGAAGGAGAAATATCTCCTGTATAATTTGCAACTCCTGCTCCAAAACCAAATTCTATGTCTTGAGCTTGAGAAGCTGCAACTGAAAGAATTGAAAAGAAGACAAGGAAGAGAATAAATTTATAATTCATATTTTTCATAAAGAAAATTTATTTTTATTGATTAGAACAACGTTTCTGTAAACAATTTTATTTTTAGTTAATTAACAAATTTATAGCCATTTACTAGAAATATCTAAAAAAGCTCATAAAAAAAGCGTACAAGAACAAAATTCTTGCACACTTTTGAGGAAACTCCTTTTTATGTTTTATCTTTTTTTATTCATTATTTAAAACGAACAGGACAACGCACTCCATGAGGAGGAATGATATAAATCAAATGAAATCCTGTAAGCATATAAACATCATTATCATTTTGATTTCCACGGATACTTGGGGTTGAATAGGGATCACTACCAAAGCCATCAAAAGTATTATAACGAGTTCCATCTATTCCTGTATAAGAGTAAGGATCAAGTAATCTAACTAATTCTCCTCTACTAGCCATCTCTTTTAATATTGCCTCTCTGTCTCCTTCTAAAGAACGGTCATGAAATGCTTTTGCAAGTTCATCATCTCCAAAAACTCCTAAATCTAAATAGTTACGACTTACATCATCTAAATAATCTGTAAGTAAGAAACGATAAGAAAACTCAAAAGCAATGTCTATACGATTAGATAATTTTTTACGAATACCAAATCCAAGAGGAATGGCAATCTGAACTTTAGAATATTTATTACCTAAAGCAACAGTATCTCCACTATTATTTACATAATTACGTCCTTGTCCTTCTGTACCAAGAGGTTGTAGGTCTGTCCATTCGCCTGCACCCCAGTCTGGAGAACCTCCTCCAATTTTAGTTTCAGGAGCTTTTGCTTTAGGAGCATGATAAAATACAGCCAATCCACCCATTACATAAGGTACAAATTGCTTTGGTCTTTGATAAAATTCTTTATTTAAAAGCTCACTACTCATCAAGTCCCAACGAAAAGTAGTATTGAGTTCGAAAATATCGTTTCTGAAATGAGCATTACGAATATAACGGAAAAAATCGTGTCCATCAGTCGGATCAGCAGTTTCTGAGTCGTAACTCAAAAGTCTTCCCCAATTCAGTCCTAAACGAGCTGAAAATTGTGGGCGAAATTTTTTCTCAACGAATATTCCAATATTTGGACGAGTAAAACGTAAATCTGTACTCCAAAAGTTAGGCTTAGGTACAATATCACCAAAATAATTCATTGAATTAACATTCAAACCAACACTTACATATTGGCGACGCTTTGTCCAAACCCATTGATGGTTATGAGGTCCTCTACGAGGAGTTGTTTTTTTGTAGTAATATTTATTTCCTACCTGTGCCTGAACTTCTTCAGTTGCTAAAAAAGCTATTCCAAGTAAGGTAAATAATAATGTAAAAAGAATTTTTTTCATAGAAACGAGTTTTTAAGGCAAGCTATAAATTAGTAATTAACTAAAAAGCAAGACAGATGTATAGAGCAATTTTTAGAATATCAAATTTATGGAAGTTGATTAAGGAATCAAAGTTTAATTTAACTAGTCTGATAACTATTGATTAACTAAGTTGAAAAACAATACTGTATTTTCAAAATTTTACCAAGAGTTTTGATGAAATAAGTAGATTACCTATTAAATAAACTCAAAAAAACTCAAAAAATTTTATCTTCCTTTCTTAAAATTAGTATTTTTTTATAAATCAACTATATAAAAAAGTAGTAAAGCTATTATTCTCACAAAAATACGCAAAAATTATGCTATCACTTACAAAAATAAAAAAATAAGGGTAAATACTATGTTAAATTTTAGAGGAAGCAGAATTTATTTTTACAAATCCTCAAATATAGAAAAATTCTTATCTGCTCTTTATAATAAAGCAAATAAGAATTTTAATTAGCTATAGCTTTTTTAATAAAAATTAATCAGCCATTTCTTCTGCCACTAAATCATATTGTCCTGTTTTTTTGGCGTAGGCTTGTTTCATTTTTTTCATTCCTTGCAAAACACTGGCTATCCCTAAAGTAACAATAATAGCCGTATTTAAGCGATTTCCTTGTTTAAAAGCGTCTTTTCGAAGAAGTGCTTCTCCCATAGAAAGTCCACCTATTACAGCAGCAACCCCACCAAAACTAGCCTCATACATGGGTTGGTGATGCAAATCTCCTGGTAGGAAACGCACTACTGATTCTATTGTATTCACAGTAGAGTTAATTGCTTTAAGTGTGTTCTTGCTTTTTACTTTATCTTGAGCCATCGTATAAAAATAAGTTAGATTAAAAAATGTGATTCTTTGCTGTTTTAAACGAGTACAGTTAAAAATTGTTTATTCTTTTTACTGAAAAGTGAACAAAAAAAGGAAATGACTTCATAAATTTGAGTCATTCCCTTTAACTTATATTATCTTATCATTACGGCATCATAAATCTAGCTCAGAATGTTTTCAAAATCATTATTATATTCACTTTCTCTTAGTGAATTAAATGACTCATTTGATTTGAAAAAACCGATAGTATTAGGTTGTAATTCAACGGCTTCCTCTATTGAAATGAGAGCCTTTGAAAACTGTTTGAGTTCAGATTGTGCAATTGCCAAACCTACCCAAGCTTCCCAAAGAGGAAAACTCCTACGCTGTTTTGGTAAATCAACTACTCTTTGATAGTAGATAATTGCTTCTTCATTTTTATCTAAATCTAACTGTAACTTAGCCATTTCTAGCAAGGCATCATCAAAATGAGGATGTATTTTTAGAGCAGCTTCAAATGATTCTAGAGCTTTTTCATTATCATTTATTTGTCGGAATGCTAAAGCTTTATTTAAGTGCGCTCTCTCTGGTCGATTCTCAGTCATTCTTAAAGACAGAGCAAAATCAAAATAAGAAACAGCTGTTCTTGGCTGTTTCATATTTAGCATTGCTGTTCCCATATTCAAATAGGTGTCTCCCTTTTCAGGTGTAATTTGGGAATAGGCTTTAAAATTATCATACGCATTTCTCCAATCTTGAAGTTGCATATAGGTAAGTCCTTTTATATAAAAAGCAGGTGCAAAGTCTGGACTTTCCGTCAGAGTAATTTCTAATTTTTCTAAAGCAATATCGTATTTTCTTGTTTCGTAGGCTTTACATGCCTCATTATAAGATGCTGGAATTTCTTGTGGCTGCATAAAATGAATAATGATTCAATAAATAATTTCAAATGGAGTGCAAATTTAAGCAAAAAAAAGTGGTTATTCTGCAATAACCACTTTTTGTTTGAGGCAAAGAATACTTTGTGCTTTTAATCAAAAATAATTTACTTACTAACCACAACTTGAAAAACATCTTCCGAACGCTGTGCAACAAGTGCATTTCCAAGTCCTGTGAAGTTGTTAAGTGTTTCAGTATCATAATTTTTGACTGTAATCAGTTCTAAATTATCCAAATTATCTAGCTCAAAATCATTACTTAAAGATTCTTTTAAAGAAGCTAATTTTCGCTCATCATTATCTGTACAAACAGAAAAAGAAGTAGCAGAAACTTGTAATAAATTGATTTTGATATTATAACGGTTTAGTTCAGAGTGAATATAAGCCAGTTGGTTTCGCTCATTAATGGCAGCCAAATCTTTAGCCTTAAAAACAAACATGCTCTGATTTCCTTTTACAATAATTGAAGGAATGGAAGGCTGAGTAGGAAAATTTCCAATCTTTGTTCCTTCTACGTCTGCGTTTAGAAACGAACGAACATACAAAGGAATTCCTTTTGCAGCCAACGGACGGATAGTTTTTGGGTGAATAACTGTTGCTCCATAATACGTCATTTCGGCAGCATCAGAATAATTAATCTGCTCAAAAAGGCGAGTATTTTTAATTCTTTTTGGGTCAGCATTCAAAATTCCAGAAACATCTTTCCAAATTGTAACCCCATCTGCTTGCAAACAATAGGCAAAAACAGCAGCCGTAAAATCTGAACCTTCACGTCCTAAAGTAGTCGTTTTTCCACCAATTGTTCCACCAATAAAACCTTGTGTCAAGACAAAACGCTGTTCTAACATGGGCAAAAGTTCGGTTCTAATGAGTTGTTCTGACCATTCCCAATCAATTTGTCCTTCTCTCCAACGTTCATTGGTCTGAACAAAACGACGAGCATCTACCCACAGACATTTATCATCATGTTGCATTTTGAGATATTCGGAAACGATAGCCGAAGACATAAGTTCTCCAAAACAGATTACTTGGTCGTAATGTTTATCCCAATTAGGTTCGTCATCTTTTAAGGTTGCTGAAAGCTGAAAAATATATTTTTGGAGAATTTTATAGACAATTTTTTCACGCTCTCCATCAAAAAGTTCGTCTGCAAGAGCATAATGATAGTCTTCAATTTGTTTTAAAATGCGTTCACATTCATCATTTTTCTCATGTTTGGGTTTCGATTTGGCTGCCTTAAAAATATCTTCCAAGTGGTTTGTTGTCTTGCCCATAGCAGAAACAACAATAACGAGTTTATCTTTTTTGTCAATGAATGAACGTAAAATATTACTTACATTTCTGACAGCAGGGGCATCTTTCACAGACGCACCACCAAATTTGAATACATGTAACATAAATGTACAAACGCTTTTTTGTGGCGTTTATTAAAATTATAAAATAAGAAAAATTGAAATGTTTAAAATGAGCTGTATATGTGTTTTGAGGTTTTAGTCTTTTATAAAAATGAAGTACAAAGTAACAAACTAGAAAACACTTAGGCAATTTTTTAAACTTTATTCTAATTCTTTCAAGCGTTTTATTGCATATTCGTTTCCTGTTTTTGCAGCTTCTTTATACCAAAAAATAGCTTTTTCCATATTTTTTTCAGTTCCTTGCGCAGTTTCATACATATAAGCGACATTTATTTGAGCTAATGTATAACCTCTTTTAGATGCTTCTTCATATAATTGCAATGCCGTCGACATATCTTTTTTAACTCCTTCTCCATTACAATAAAAATTTCCATACTCAAAAAAGCCAATTGGGTTGCCTAATAAAGCTGCTTTTTCAGCATATTTCATAGCTTTAGTGTAATCTTTCTCTACACCTAATCCATTTTTATACATTTGAAGCAAATTAAGCATTGCCATAGGTTCATTTTCTTCTGCACAGATTTCAAAATAGTAGCGTGCTTTGTCAAAATCTTGTTTGGTTGTATCTGCTAAATAAATTGAACCTAAATTATTTAGAGCAGGAATGTGATTTAATTTTACAGCTTTTTCGTACCAAAAAATAGCACTATCTATATTCTGTTGTACTCCTATTCCTTCTTCATACATGCCTGCTAGATTAGTCATTCCATATTTTTCATTGTTAGAAGCAGCTTTTTGAATATAAATTAAGGCTTTTTCCAAATTTTTTTCTACATAGTTTCCTTCCTTATACATATTTCCCAAGTTGTTATAAGCTAAAGCAAAATTTTTCTGTACAGCTTTTTCATAATATTCAAATGCTTTTTTATAATCCTGTTCTATTCCTATTCCCTTCGAATAAGCATATCCTAAGTTATTTAATATAGAATCTGTTTTGTTTTTTGTATTTATCCATTCTTGGATAAGTTGTTTTTTCTGTATTTCTGTTCTTTGTGTCCAATCAGTTTGTGCAAAAACATTGTTTGTTGAAAAAATAATAACCAACAAAAATATAATTCTGAATAATTGTCTCATATATGTGTCTTTTAGTAAAAGTGAAATGCAAAGAAACGAAGTAGTATAGTATTAGGCAAGTATTTTAAGAAAGTATAGAGAATTGAGTAAATTTAGATTTCAATTTTCAAACATCTTCAATTATGAACCATAAAAAAAAAGAATCTTGGGATAAAATTATAGAGCGAAATCAATCAGATCATAGAATAAATTTTACTGTTCCTACTTTAGAATGGTTAAAATCTAAAGGTTGTGATCAACTTTTCTATCCACATACGGCACTTGAAGATCTTGTTCTGAAAGAAAATTCAAATTTCAATGACTTTAGTTCTGTAATAATTTGTTTTGGTTTTAGTAAGATGATTAGCCATAGACTTCTGAATTTAAATTTAAAAAGACTAGAAACTCAGATGAAGAATGATAATAATTGGACATCTAAAGTAGAGAAGGAATTGTTAGAACAGAAAAGAAAAGTAGCAACAAATCTAGATACTCTATTAATAACCATTAAAACAGAAACAGCGCATTATTCTCATATCACAAAAATCAATGAATACGATGAATTTGAACTAATTTTAGATAAAATACTCTCAAATTTGAGTTGATTTTATTTTTTTAATTCTCTTTTTCCTCTTTTCTCTCTGTAGTCAAAATGTATTTCTCATTTTAATTTCTCTATGTTTAAAAAATATTTCAGAAATTTAAGATTTGAATTACTGACAAAAACCAGTTAATTTTACGTATATATAAATTTAGACAACTAGAATTATTTTTTAATCCATTTTTATAGATGAAATACGACGTAACAATTATTGGTTCAGGTCCTGGTGGTTATGTAGCTGCCATTCGTGCAGCACAGTTAGGACTCAAAACTGCAATTATAGAAAAATATGCTACTTTGGGTGGAACGTGTCTTAATGTAGGCTGTATTCCTTCAAAGGCACTTTTAGATTCTTCAGAGCATTTCCATACTGCTCAAAAAAACTTTAAAGAACACGGAATCGATATCAATGAGCCAAAAGTAAATTTTGAGCAAATGATTGAGCGTAAACGTGGCGTTGTAAAGAAAACTTGTGATGGCGTTGATTATTTGATGAAAAAAAATAAAATTGATGTTTATCAAGGAGTAGGTTCTTTCATTGACAAAAACAATATCAAGGTTACAGCAACAGATAGTAAAGAAAAAGGCAAGGAAACTAAAATCGAAACCGATAAAGTTATCATTGCAACAGGCTCAAAACCAACTATTTTTCCTTTCTTTCCTTATGACAAAAAACGTTTTATCACTTCAACAGAAGCCTTAGAATTGAAAGAAGTTCCTAAAAAAATGATTGTTATTGGTGGTGGAGTAATCGGAATGGAACTTGGGTCTGTGTATGCTCGCTTAGGAACAGAAGTTTCTGTTATCGAATTTATGCCTTCTATTATCCCAACAATGGATAGTACAATGGGAAAAGAATTAGAAAGAGTAAGTAAAAAATCACTCAAAATGAAGTTCTTTTTACAACACAAAGTAGAAGAAGCAAAACAAGATGGCGACGAAGTAGTCATTAAAGCTGTTGATAAAAAAGGCAAAGAAGTAGAATTTAGAGCTGATTATTGCTTGCTTTCTGTTGGTCGTCAGGCTTATACAGAAGGTTTAGGATTAGAAAATATTGGTATCAAAACTGACAAAAGAGGAACAATTGCAGTAAATGATCATTTAGAAACAGAAGTAAAAGGCGTTTATGCAATTGGTGATGTTGTTCGTGGCGCAATGCTCGCACATAAAGCTGAAGAAGAAGGCGTTATGGTTGCCGAACTTATGGCAGGACAAAAACCTCATATCAATTATCTTTTAATTCCAGGGGTTGTTTATACATGGCCAGAAGTAGCAAGTGTAGGCTACACAGAAGAACAACTCAAAGAATCGGGTAGAAAATACAAATCAGGTTCGTTTCCATTTATGGCACTCGGAAGAGCAAGAGCTTCAATGGATACTGATGGACTTGTAAAGGTATTGGCAGACGAAAAAACAGACGAAATATTAGGAATGCACATCATAGGTGCAAGAGCAGCCGATATGATAGCGACAGGCGTAACAGCAATGGAATACAGAGCATCAGCCGAAGATGTTGCAAGACAAAGCCATGCACACCCAACCTATATGGAAGCTGTAAAAGAAGCATGTTTGGCAGCTACTGAAAATCGTGCTGTGCATATGTAAAAATAGAATTTTAGAATAACCTATAAACTCCCTAATTACTTTTATTTTTAGGGAGTTTTTTGTTGTTAATTTTTTAAACCAAATATTTAGTTTTTGCGTTAATTATTCTTAACAAGAGTTCATGTGATAATTAAACAAATGATAGAAACAATTAAAAATTTAACTAAAAGGGATATAATAATTGGAATTATATTTTTGATTTTAGGTATTCCAGCAAGTATGTATGCAAGTCATTTATATTCAAAAGATAAAAAACCTGTTTATGCCGTGAAAAAAGAACCATCTATTATTTTTGATAAAGATAACTCCTCTTCAAGTATTAAACTCCTGTTTAAGGATTCTATTATTGTAGATAAGAATGTTTACGTAACAAATTTGGTTATATGGGACGATGGAGGTAAAGGAATTGACAAAGAAGATATAAGAAAACCTTTCAAAATTTCAGTTTCAGATAGTTCTAAATTTTTAGATTATAAAATAATAAAGCAGCGTTCAGAAGCTGCAAATTTTAGATTAATTCCTAGAGGTAAAGATTTATTGATTGAATGGGATTATTTTGATGGTAATTATGCTTTTGAAGTTCAATTGATGTATGCAGGAAATAATGAAACTTCAGTAATTGTGGACGGAGAGATAGATAGTAACGTAATGATAGTAAGAGAGGATAAAACTGAAAGCATAACTTCTTTACTTTTTTCTTTATTTTGCTGCATTCCTATTTTTATTATTAATAACAGACTAGATTCATTTATTGACAAGAAGACAAAAAGTAATCTATTAATAAATATTTTACTTCATTTAATTAGGCTAACTGTATTGATTTTAATTGGGTTTATTGTTCTTTACTATGTTAGTAACTATATGGATGCTTTTGTAATATGATAAAGATACAATGACTTTTGTGCATTCCAATTTTCAGAGAAATCGTAATTTTTTTTTAAGATGGAAAGCCTTTTTTTGCTATGAAAATTTGTTTTGGTTGTAAATACATAGCGACTACTTTCCCACGAGATTTAGACGGTTTCAAAAGTTCCGATTCTTTTGAAAATATAATTAGAGAATGGGTAAAAAGAGGTTGGCTTAAGAATAGGAAAAAGTTTGCAGCAAGGTATTAATTATTTACCTCAACGACGGCAAAGCCTCATTAATGGTTGAATATCAATAAAAACCTAACAAAAATCATAAAAAGACAAAGTAAGAATCATATAAATTTGCGTATCTAAAGTAGTAATTTTACGTTATAGAAAGTAAGCAATCGGATATTTTATTATCTTAGATTTTAAAGTTTATACAACTCACTCAAACCCAAATTACTATGTCTTTCAAAAACATTCTCGTTCCTATTGATTTTTCTCCTCGTTCGAATGCTGCTTTAGAAGCTGCTGCTGACATTGCCAATCAGTGTGATGGAAAAATTACACTTTTGCATATCATTGATGTTCCAGAATCTCAACAACCTGAATATCGCAGAGCATTGGATACTTTTGGTAATCATGAAGGAGGGACAGAACAAGATATGCCTTTAATTCTCTTTACAATGAAGGAAACAAAAAGAAAACTTCGTGAAGCAAGAGAAAAATATCCTAAAATTACGTTTGTTGAAAAGGTAGTTTTTGATAGAGTACATCGTCAGATTTATAGTGTGGTGGAAGGTACAGATGTAGATTTGATTGTAATGGGTTCTAGTGGAGCATCTGGTTTGGGAGAGGTTTTTATTGGTTCGAACACACAAAAAGTAGTCAGAAATGCGAGCTGTCCTGTCTTGGTAATTAAAGATGATGAAGGGGATTTTAATCCTCGTAATATTGTTTTTGCTTCTGATTTTTCAGAAATGGGAGGACAAGCAGCTAAGTTGTTTCCAGTCTTCAAAAAGTTATATGGAAGTACAATGCACTTTTTAAATATTGTTACGCCAAGCACTTTTGAAGCAACTCCTACAACTCAAAAAAGAATGGGAGAGTTTGCAAAAGACTTAGATTTAGAGAAAGATGATTATACAATGAATATCTTTAATTACTATACAGAAGAAGAAGGAATCCTGACTTTTGCAGAAGAAAATAAAGCAGATATGATTTTGCTAGGAACACATGGAAGAAAAGGCTTTTCTAGATTTATGATGGGAAGTATTGCTGAAAATGTAGCTAACCATTCTGAAATACCTGTTTTTGTTTTTCGCCAAGATTAAAAAGAAACTATTGATAGAAATAATAACATAACATTTTAATCAAAAAACGCTTTATCTCAAAGAGGTAAAGCGTTTTTCATGTAGCGCATCCTTTAGAGTGAGAAAGTGTACCAAATACTTTAGTGTTCGTTTAAGAATCAACTTCAAATTTTTATTAAAATGTCAGAAAATCAATCAAAACAGCAATTCAATCCAAATCAAAAACCTATCGGAATTGTTCTTTCTGGTGGTGGTGGACGTGCATTAGTGCATTTAGGAATTTGGAAAGCACTAGAAGAAAAAGGAATTTATCCTCAAAAAATAAGTGGTGTTAGTATGGGGGGAATACTAGGAGCAATGTGGGCAGCAGGATATTCTACTGATGAAATTATTCAAATTTTGAAGAAAGAAAAAATTATGAAATGGGTTAGACCAACATGGGAAGAAAACGGACTTGTATCTATTAAACAATTTGGGAGATTATTCACTAAGTATCTTCCCAAGACTTTTGAAGAACTTAAAACTCCTTTTATGCTTTCTGCCTTTTGTTTGCAAGATGCAAAAGTTCATTACTTCGAATCAGGAGATTTAATTACTCCTCTAATGGCTACCATGTCTATTCCTGCTGTTTTTGCACCTATCAGAATTGGAAAATACGATTATGTAGATAGTGGTTTGTTAGAGAATATGCCTATTAGAAACTTTTTTCCAAGTAATAATATGGAAAACGAATCAGATTATTTTATAATTGGAATTCATTCGAATCCTCTTTCTGAGAATTTTATTCCTACTTCCACTCGTTCTGTCATCGAAAGATATTTTCAGTCATTAGCTGTATTTACATTGAAAGAAGAACAAAAAAAATGTGATTTATTTTTAGAACCTGCTGCTGTTGCAGATGTAAAATTCTCTAATCTAAAAATAGATATACCATTTCAAATTGGATATGACTATACAATTAAATATTTAAATAAATTTAATATTCAAAGTATTTAATTTGTCTTTTTGATAGAATTTATTTTTTTTAATCCTTTATTTCAAAGCAAATACTAAACAATATTGCTTTTTAGGGTTTGTTTATAGTGTAGCTTCCCATTTTTTTAACTTTCACAATTTATTAGGAAACATTTTTTGCTATGAATAATTCTCTCAAACTCACTATTTCTACAAATCATTTTTTAAAAGTTCTTGTTGTTTCGATTGCTGTTGTGGCAATTTGTTATTTTGCTTCTTCTGTTTTATTACCTCTTTTTCTAGCTATCATTTTGGCTACTGTTTTGGATAAGCCTAACGAATTTTTTATGCAAAAATGGAAGTTTCCGAAGTGGTTGGCTATTACTTGTTCTATGGTTTTATTGATAACTACTGGTGTTGCGATAAGTGCAGTTGTGACCAACCGAGTAGAAAATATTTCAGAAGATTGGGAAGAGATTCAAAAAAAGTCTACTCAAAAAATAGATAAAATGGAAAGTTGGTCTGAGCAAAATTTGGGTTTCAATCCTATCAGAATGGCTTCTAATTCTGAATCCTTCAAAGATCAATTGAAAGGCTACGGTAAAAAAATGGCTGAGTCTTTAGTGACTCTTCTTTCTCAATCTTTTATTATTCTTATCTATATTGTTTTACTATTGATGCAAAAAAAGATGTTGCAGGGTTTTTTCTATACACTCACTCCTTCTACAGAGTTATCAGCCATGAGAGAAATTGTTAAAGAATCAGGTGAAACAGTTAGTAATTATTTAATAGGAAAAGGTAAAATCATGACAATTTTATTTGTCATGTATTATATTGGTTTTTTGATAGGAAATGTTCCTTATGCGTTGTTTTTGGCTCTTTTTGCAGCTTTATTCTCTATTATTCCTTATGTTGGAAATATTATTGGAGGTGGTTCTGCTCTTGTTTTAGCTTCTTTGTATTCTGGTTTGACTTCTGGTCTTATTGTTTTGGGCGTGCTTGTGATAGCTCAAATATTGGAAAGCTATATTCTTACACCTTGGATTGTTGGCGACGAAATAGACTTAAATCCATTTGCTACTATTTTTGGAGTAGTTGTTTTTTCAGCTCTTTGGGGAGTAGTAGGTGCTGTAATTGCGCTTCCTGTAACAGGTGTTTTAAAAGTGATTTTTACGCATATAAACGGACTTGAAGCGTATGGATTTTTATTAGCTAAAAATAAAGAGGAGAAAATTGAAAGTTATTGATTGGATTAAATAAAATAACTATTTTGAAGTTTACTAGTAAACAGCTTCAATCAAATCCTCCATTTTATGAAAATTAAAGAAATCACACTATTTACAAACCAATTAACAGAACAACTTTATTTTTATAAAAAAACTCTTGGTTTCGAAATAAGCAAAACGAGTATTAGAAATTTTACTCTACAGATAGGTTTTACCAAAATTACTTTCGAAGCTAGTGAACAAAAGCATATTTATCATTATTGCTTTCTTATTCCCTCTAATCAGTTGGAAGCAGCCATAAAATGGTTGAGTAGTAGGTTAGATATTATAAAAATTGAAGATAAAAGGATTATTCAACGTTTTGAGAGTTGGAATGCTGATTCTATTTATTTTTATGATGGTGCTGGAAATATTGCAGAGTTTATTGTTCGTTATGACCTAAAAAATGAAACAGCTAAGAAAGAATTTGATTTATCTCAAATCCTTTGTGTAAATGAAATTGGAATGCCTACCAAAAATATAAGAGAAGTAAACCAAAAACTAGAAACTGAACTAAATTCAAAGTTTTGGAAAGGAGACTTGGAAAGTTTTGGTACAAATGGAACACAAGAAGGATTATTTCTTCTACCAAATAATGAAATTAAAAAAGAATGGTTTCCAACAGATTTGGAAACAGAATCTTCTCCATTTTATGGAATTTTTGAAATAGGTAGTTATTTATATGCTATGCAATTCAAGAAAGGAAAAGTAAATCTTTTTGATAAGAAAAAAGTGTAAATATAATTTTACATGCTTGCTCCTACAAACATAAAAAATACAAGAACAAGACCAAACAAAACTAAAGTAAGAAGTGTGATGATTCCTGCAAATTTGAAAAGTGATTTTAAGTTTTTAAATCCTTCTTCTAAGGCTTTATTGTCCGAATGACGTATCGATTCTTGTGTTTTCTGAGCAAAGAAAAATAGATACAAAGATGGAATAAGATAAGCCAAGGCAGTTAAAAAATAAATTAGTACGATGCCTATTTTTGTACTAACAAGTCCAAAATTTCCGAATTCTTGATTAATATCAGATGAGTCTGTAAAAAAAACAGCTACAATAATCAAAACCATAAGAGCTGTAAACAAAAATCCCAAGATGGCTACTATTTTTCCCCAAAAAGCTGCCGTAGCAAGAAAATTTTTCGAACGGTTAGTAATTTGAAATCCTGTTTCTGAATAAAAAGAATCTTTATCTAAAAAATTATCGTTTTGCATGTTTTTTTTTAATAGGTTGGAGAAGCGTGTCTAATTTTTCTAGGTGCAGTATTGAGAAATGAAATTACTTCATCTAAGTTTTCAAAATGCTTTGCACCATTAGCAATTACCATTTTAGTAACAGCATTCATAGATTTTATTTGTACAGCATCAAATTCTTTATCTCCGTCTTTTGTCAGAAAACAAAAAAGAGTTTTTTTAGGTCTCTTATTTGAGTCATCTACTACTTCTGCCACCGAATAAACTCCTTTCATCATTGGAGTAAGTACATACAGACAGTATTCACAATGTTCTCTTTCGTGTAGCTCTTTTTGGTAGGCTTCATCGTTCCATTCTTCCACCACAGGGTCAAAATAATCTATATGTAGGCGAGGCATTACATAGTTTCTCCATTTCGAACCATTTACAGTTCCTCCTAAAAATACTTTTGGCATTTTCTTATAATTTAAAAAAATAAATTACTAATTAATTTAAGATAATTTCTTTTCACGAGTTATGTTTTCATTATCTTCTTGTAAGGCAGGATTTTTTTGTTTTTTATCTGTTTTCTTATCTATTTGTTTCCAACGCTGTGTTTCAGAGTTCAAAATAGCTTCAATTTTTTCTACCAAACGAGGAAAAGCATCAGCTTCATCATACGGCTCACTGCGTGTCATGTACATATAACGCTCATGGCGCATCATTTCGCACGTTACTCGGTATTCTTTCCAAAGTTTGTGATGTTCATCCAATTCTAAAAAGCTATTCATAATTACTAAAGCAACACCAGCTAATGCAGCAACCACTTGCAAATAAACACCCAAATCATTTTCTTGAACAATTTTGAATGCTCCAAAAGTAATTACGACAGGAATAAGAGCTGCAATGATAGCTTCAGCTCTTTTTATACGCTTATATTTTTTTTTGTTCTCGCTACTTTTTCTATCATACCAGTTCATTTGGTCAATCAGCCGTTCATTGATATATTCTTCATCATTTTCGTAAAAAATTGTTCTTTCTAATGGATTGTGATTATAGGCTTGTCCAGAAAAATTAGCTTTTGAAGAGTTTTTTTCAGTAGAAGAGGAATTATTTTCCATAAAAAAAATAGTTAGTAGTGATAAGTAGTTAGTTATTTACTTCATAGTGTGAGTTTTGACAATCAAAATATATCAAAAAATAAAATCAAAAACCAATTTACATTTCTATTTACTTAAAAAAAATAAATTTTAGCAGATATTTTAAAATTTTATTGTTTGACTACGTTCATCATTTGTAAAATTTAGAAACTCTTTCGTTTTTTCTTTAGTCATATAAAGCATATTTCTTTGGTCATTAAATAAATCCATCAAAATCATATTTTTTATAGAAATAGATTCTTTTTCACTTGAATTTTCTTTTTCCAAAGTTCCATATATCCAAACTACATCTCCTTCAAACTCTAGCCCAATATAATTTATCTCTGTTTTTTGAGAATTAATAGTTATATCAACTACCTTTTTTAGATACTCATAAATATATTTTTTGGCTTCTTTGTGTTGTGTTTTGGTAGAAAGGTTTGGTTTAGATTTTTCAAAAATAGTTTTATAATTCTTTCGAAGTGCATTTTCCAAGTCATCTATAAAAATTTTATGAGAGATTTGAATTTCTGTTTTTTCACCTTTTTCTTTAAAATCCATTTCTGTAATGCTCAAATGAATAGCGTGTTTTGGAACGAATGAGAAAAGACAAAAAGTTAGGAATAAAATAGTGTATAAATGTCGTTGGTAAGAACACCAACAACGACTGTGTTTCTTTGAATGCTGATTTTTTGACATGTTTTTATTTAAAATTATAAAACTAAATTTGCTACTACTAAAAGGAAAAACTAATTTCCGTAATCCGTAATTTCTAATTTTCTTCTTCCTCATCAGGAAGCATTTCAATATCATGAATCAAGACACGCTTTGAAATTTGCTGACCAGTAGAAGTTGCTGCAAGACCTCCCAAAGCCGTTTCTTTATATCTTGCTTCCATACTTTGTCCAATTTCGCCCATCGCAGCGACACATTCATCAACAGGAATAACAGCATTTACATTAGCCAGCGAAATTTGAGCCGAAGAAAAAGCAATAGCAGCAGCACTTGCATTTCTGACTACACAAGGAACTTCCACCAAACCAGCCACAGGGTCGCAAACCAAACCAAGCATACATTGAATTGTAATTGCCACAGCTCCAAAAACTTGATTTATATCTCCTCCCAAACAATATACCATTGCACCTGAAGCCATTGCAGCAGCACTTCCTGTTTCGGCCTGACAACCACCGACAGCACCAGCCAAAGAAGCATTTTGTTCGATAATAAGTGCAATTCCAGCAGCTACCAAAAGTCCTTCTAAGATTTTATGTTCTTCTATTCCATGAATTTCCTGCAAAGTGTAAAGCGTTCCAGGTAAGATACCTGAAGCTCCAGCTGTTGGTGCAGCTACAATACGTCCCATACACGAATTAACCTCTTTTGCAGCTAACGCACGAGCTATCAAATGTTGAAATTCTAACGATAAAACAGGCGTAGGGTAGCGATAAACTTTTTTTGCACCATTGTTTATCATTCCAGAACGAGAAATCATTTCTTCTTTCAGACCTGTTTCGACAGCATCTTTCATCACACCAAAGGCTTTACTAAGGTTTTCAAAAATCTGCGTTTCGGCTTTTCCTCTAAGCTGAGTTTCGTAATCTAAAACAGATTTATATAAAGGTTCGTTATTAGTTTCACAATGGTTTTGCCAGTCTTTAAATGAATCGAATAGTAATGACATAATTTTATTTTTTTGTGTTGTGTATTCTATATGATGAACCATCAAAGAGGTGTTGTCGTCGTTGAGGTTTATAAATTTAAAAATCCTCGTTTGACGGCAACGACGGTTTAGCATTTAATAATAAGCTAATTTACCAAATTTCTATCCATTCGTATAACAAAATGAAATTGGTTTTGATTTTTTATATTTGCAAAGTAGCTTTCATCATTAAAAATTCTTCAAAATGAAAAAATGTATTCTGACTTTTCTGTTTTGTTTTTGTAGTTATTTGTGCTTTGCTACTTGGATTGACCACCAACATTTCAAAACAGGCGAAACAGAATTGAATGAAGATGCAAAAAGGGAGTTGAATAAAGTAGTTGTTTATCTCAAAGAACATCCTTTTGTCAATATAAAAATAAGTGGCTTTGCTGATAAATATGAATGTAAAGATTCCTTAGATGCTATTCGCTTAGGTTGGGAAAGGGCGCATAATTGTCAATATTATTTATCTCAAAGAGGAATTTCGAAGTGTAGAATGCCCATTTATTCTTATGGAAAAAATAGACCAACTGTACCTAGTGATATTAATGGAGTTCCGAATAAAGCAAATCAAGTATAAATAGAAGAGTAGAAACTTTTCCTATTACTCCAAACTACAAAACGTATGTTTTTTATAAAGTAAATACTTATGATTCCTTATTGAAAGTTGTGGAAAGGTTGGATACGGAATACTATTTTTTAGAAAATACAGAATTGATTATTTTTCCTACTAGAGGCAATTATTCGAATCTTGAACAGGTTTTGAAATATAGTTTTAGATTTTTGGATCTTAACAATGTGCTTATTGATGCTAAATATTTAAAAGAAAGCTTTGAAAATGAAAATTTGATAGAAAGTTTGAAAAAATATAATTTTGATATAGCTATTGATGATGCTGGTTTATATATAGACGAAATTAAAGTTGATGAGAGTTTTAATTTCTATGTCTGCGTTCTTGAATGGACATGCGAAGAGTAATTTTATAACAAAACAAAGCAGAACATAAATCGAATTATATTCTGCTTTAAAAAATAAGTGAAGTTATACCACAAATTACTTTTCAGCAACAATGACAATATTCCAAGCTAATCTATTTATTAGAGGAATTTTTAATAAAAAATTATCTAACGCTGAAAGAGGCTTAAACCACCAGCCGATTGTTTTTTCATTTTCTTTATAAATGCGTTTCCAATAACGCACTTTATTAGGATTGTAACGCTTTATCAAATAATAATATAAAAATAACCAAAGTGTAGAAAGCCAAAATTCTTTGTGATGAACATTGGAAAAAGTAGCTTTATATTTTTTTAGAATATCAAAACCCAGAGGCATTTCATCAATCGTTCTGACATCCATTGCCATTTTTCGATAAACATTAATGACAGGATTATATTTTATTGGATCCCACGTATAGAGTTTTCCACCCTTTCGTAAAAACTGATGTATATTTTCTAACCAAATAGTATGTTCAGATTCAGGAACGTGGTGCATTAGGTTTGCACAATAGACAATATCAAAATAATCTTTCTCAAAAACCATTTTTTCGGCAGGAGAAATCACAACATTAATTTTTACTCCATATTGTTTGGCTAACTCTTTTGCAAGTTCGCCCATTTGTGGAGAAATATCTGTATAGGTCACTTCTGCGCCTTGCATAGCAAAATAAACTGAGCTTTCGCCCAATCCTGCACCAACATCAAGTATTTTTTTACCTTGCAGATTGCCCATTTGCTCAATCATATAACGATTTTCGATGGCACAAAGTCCTTCAAAAAGTGCTACTACATCTATTTCTGCAAGGTCTTCGGAAGTTGCCCAATCGTCATGAAAATCAGCTTCTCTTTTGTGAAGGTCTTCATGTTTTCCTTGTTGCTCTAATTCTGTATTGCTAATTGCCATAAAACAGCTTTTTCTTTATGAATAAATAAGTATTCAAATTACGAATTGAAATTTTATGCAAAAATACGGAATTATAACTAAATCATTTTTATTAAAAATTAGTAAAGGTTATTTTGCTTCTTTATTCCAACAATTTCATTCAATTTTAGCTCTAAATTTTTTATGTAATCTAATGTTTTTTTGGGTGCAGGTTCTCTTCTATACAATTCTCTTTCGTTATCTTTTCTAATATCAATTTCTTGCAAAGGACGTTCTCCTAATTTTATTTTTGTTCCATTTTGTTGTGCAACATAAACTTCTAAGGTAATCAGATAATAATTTTCATCTGCTGTTGAAGTTCGTTTTGTTTCAAATTGTAATTCTGTTATTTCCGAAAAATTGATTTTTATAGCTTTTGTAAATGGTTGTTCTCTTACAAAAAAGACTTTATTAGTTGTGTTAATGATGGTTTCTCGCAAGGGTAAAAAATAAACAGCTAAAGTGATTACAAAAAATAAAATCCAAACAATGCTTCTAAAAATAGTATCAGTTACTTTATTATTCTTAAAAGCTGAAAAAGGAATATAAATAAGTGTCATCAAGACAAGCCAAATAATAAATGCAAAAAATAGTCGCCAACTACTATTTGCACGAACTAAAGGAGCGTTGAGAAAAATATACGAATCTGTTTTAAAGTATGCCCACCACGAAAAATATTCATTTTGAAAAGGCAATAAGATTTGTTTGACTTCTGTATCAGCGAAATGACTTAGTAAAATAGGAATTCCTTTTGCTAATCCAATCCAAAATAGAATTATGGCTACTAACCAAATCCAAGTAGAATAAGAAGTTTTAGTTTTTTGAGCATCTTTCATAAAAACGAAAATTTAGAAGAATTAATTTTTGTAAATCTAAAAAATAGGTAAATCTTTAATCATTTTATAAGAATTTGTAGCAGTAGTTTTTTCAAAAACTCCTAATTGCATTCCGTTGGTTATCATGACAAAAGGCGCATCAATACAATAATTATAAACAGCAACTTGTGAAAAAACATTCGAAGAAAGTGGAATATGAGCAGCTTTACATTCCACAACCAAAAAAGGATTTCCAGTTCTATCAAAAACCAAAATATCAGTTCGTTTCCTACGCTCTTGAAAATGATGTTCACTTTCTATTTGCATTAAGTTTTTAGAGTAATTTTGAGAAAGTAGAAAATGAATGACATGCTGACGAACCCACTCTTCAGGAGTAAGTAAAATCCATTTTTTTCTTATTATATCAAAAATTTGATATTTTTTAGTAGATTTATCTTTAATCTTATCGGTAAGTTTGTCAGTATTACTTTCTACTTGCTTGATTTTGGCTTCAAAAGAAGGAATATTGAGTTTGGGGAATATATTTTGCACTATTTTATAAGGATTTATATGTAATTTTGAAAATTAAATTCTTTAGAATAGCTATAAAGCAATAAAAATTAAATAATTAATAACTTAAACACACAACTACATTGGGAAAAAATTATACGACTTCGTATGAAGAAGATCACTCGCAACACGACATGTCTAAGAAAGAAAATATTGTCAAAGACTGGTTGCCACGTTATACAGGACGCAAGTTAGAGGATTTTGGTGAATTTATTTTACTTACCAATTTTATTGGTTATGTAGAAAAATTTGCTGAGCGTTTTGGCGTAGAAGTAAATGGAAGAGATAAGCCTATGCAAACAGCAACAGCTGATAATATTACGATTATCAATTTTGGAATGGGAAGTGCTATGGCTGCAACAGTTATGGATTTACTTTCTGCTATTGAGATAAAAGCCTTGTTGTTTTTGGGAAAATGTGGAGGCTTAAAGAAAAAAAATGAACTAGGAAGTTTTGTCTTACCTATTGCTGCTATTCGTGGTGAAGGCACAAGTAACGATTATTTACCAAATGAAGTTCCTGCTTTGCCTTCTTTCCGTATTCACAAATCGGCTTCTATTGTTATCCGAAATCATCAATTGGATTACTATACAGGAACAGTTTATACAACAAACCGTAGAGTTTGGGAACACGATACAGGTTTTAAAAAATACTTGGAAGATATGCGTGTAATGGCAATTGATATGGAAACAGCTACCATTTTTACAGTTGGTTTTGTCAATGAAATTCCTCGTGGTGCGCTACTTATGGTATCAGATAATCCAATGATTCCAGAAGGAGTAAAGACTTCAAAAAGTGACTCCTCAGTTACATCATTATTTGCAGAACGTCATTTGCAAGTTGGAATTGAAACATTACAACGTATTGCAAAATCAGGCGAATCGATGAAACACATGAGATTTGAGTAATTTTTGGAGACTAGGAAATAGGAATTGGGAATTGGGGAATACAATTACACAAAAAATCATTTTAATTTAATGCCGTTGTTGGTGTTTTAGCGAAGCGACACCAACAACCTTACAATTTACCATTCACAATTACTTTGAGTATTTTATCATTTTTTAAATTTTTACAGTCTAAGAAAAATCCTTTAGAAAATAAAGAAGTTTTAGCAAATTCTTCTTCTATTTCTAAGGATTTTTTAGTTCGAAACAATAAAAGGAAAAAATATTTTTCAGAACCTTCTTATTCTGTGTCTCTTCCTAGCTTAAATTCTGAGCTGATTTCTCCAAAAACGGTTTCTATTCCCCAATTTGAACAAACGGCTAGTTTTAGTCCTTTTTGGATTGCTTTTCCAGAACAAGAACAGGCAACAATTCAGACCGATTTAATTTCTCGTTGGACACTCACAAACAAAACGCTAATTTATAAGCGAGAAGGAAAACAAAAACGTTTTATTCTTTCTCAAGTTGAAAAAATAGAACTTCGTTACAAACGTTTGATGTTTCCTTTGCTTTTGGGGGGAATTGGAGGAGCTTTTTCTATTGTTGCAAGTCTGAAAGGTTCTTTGAATCTTTGGATTGGAATGGGATTAGGAGCTGTTGGTTTACTGCTTTTTTATTATGGAGTCAAAGGACGTTATCAGTTAGAGATTTATATGAAAAGTAATGCTATTCATACTTTTTTTATAGAAGACAAAGGCAGAAACTGGGATGGCTTTTTTAAGAAATTAAATTATTTTTGGAGAGTGAATAGGTAAATATCAATTACGAATTACGACCTGTTAAAGCAGCGAAGCTAATTAAAAATTACGAATTGAAACACAATACAAGTCAATTACGATCACAACTTGTTGATTATAAAACAATTAATAACTGTAGTTACGCAGGAATATATTTTTGTTTGAGTTTTTGCACATTGTCAAAAGCTACTTTTATAGCCTTGATATAAATTTTTTGTTTTAGAGCTGTTTGATTTGTTTTGATGGTTTTAGCAATACATTCCCATTCATAAAACGCAAATAAGCACATAATACAATGATTTTGTTGTGTGTTAGCTTTATGAGCAGGAGATTTTGCATAATTCAAATTAGATTTTATAGAACGATGATGCTCCTCTACTTTCCACCTTCTTTTGTAGATTGTAGTGATTTGAGAAAAATCAAGCCCTTCTTTACTACATACTAGATATAAACAACCTTCACTTTCATCTTTGTTTTTAAAGACTTGTTTCACTAAAGAGAGTGGAAAATCTACTCCTTTTAGATACACCGTTTGGGTAGTCTTATCTTCTATAATGAGTTCAGATAAGGCTTGATAATGACCTTTTTGCTTCTCTGCTAGGCTTAAAGCTACTTTTCTATTTTTTTTGATAGCAAATATGAAATTCTTTTTGTGGGTCTGTTTTACCCACTTCATATTTTCAGCAGAACAAAACCAAGAATCGGCTAATACAAACTCAAAGTTGATTTGATTATACATCGCTTGACTTACCAACTTACGAAACTTAGAATTTTTATTCTCTGGACTTCTTCTTTTTACTACGCCTTTATTTTCATAATATTCTGTTTTGTGAACAAAATCAAATCCTACTGGAATAGAAAAACCACCACATTCAAATAAGACACTTAGCTGATTAATCCCTTTTACACTACGTTTTAAACTATGATCATAATGCCAGCTAATCAAAGCGTTTTCTTGCATATACTGTTTTTCTTCAATGTGGTCATCTAAAATCAGAACACCGTCTGAATGACAAGTGGACAAAGAACGAACAGTAGGTTTTACCTTTAACCAAAGCTCATGAGAGCCGATAGAATCATTTAAAAAACGAGTAAACTCGTCATGACTAATTTCATTATCTAAAATAGACGATAAACCTGTACAAGTAATCTGACCACTACTAGCTAATAAATAGCTACTATACAAATTGCCTAAATAGTTGTTCATAACGTTTTTTTTGCTAATTTAAACCTAATTAGACAAAACAAAAAATAGCTGCGTAACTCCAGTTAATAATTTTAAAATAGCAGTCTATTTAATTTATGTCTCTAATTGTATCTTCTCATTTAAAGAATCTTTGAAATGAATATCAAAATTTTTATTATTTTCTTCCTTTCTTATTTTGTTTGTTCTCATTTTGTGACTGCTCAAATAGATTCTACAAAGAGAAGTTTGTATTTGAAATGTGCAAATGAAGTCATTATTAATTATCCAAAAGATATAGATACTACAAAGATTACTTTTGAAGTAAAGGGAGGAGGAATAATAATAAATTCAGTTTCTAAAATTATTCTTATTCCTCATTCTGCCAAATCTACCTTACAAGTTTTGTATAATGGAAAAGAGCTTTTTAGTAGAAAATATAATGTAAAACTAGTTCCTGCACCTGAAATAAAATGTATTCTTACTAAAGATAAATTTCCTAGAAGGTTACGAGTAGATGTAATTCCAGATAAGAATTTTCTTAAAAATTGTCCTTTGGATGCTCGTTATCAATTTACTTTTATAGCACAATTATATAAAGATAGAGAGCTGGTAGTAGATAATTTATTCACAGATAGAAAACAGCAACTTACTCAACAGGAGTGGTTTGAAATAAGAGAGTTATTTAAAAAAAATCCAACGTCAAAGTGGATGATTGTAATTGATAGATGTTCTTTACAAAGAATGAATTTTGAAGGAGAACTTGAAGGTTTATGCTTTCCTGCAATTTATCGCTTTGATTATACTCTAGAATCTTTTGAAAGATAAATTCTAAAATCCTTCAAACAGCTTATTCAAAATTTTATTCTTTATCTTTAAAAATACCGATTTTCTCAACTAACTACTTTATTTATGAAAACTACCAATTTATATTCTGTATTTTTTCTATTGCTACTTACTTTTTCAAGTGGTTTATTATTTTCGTGTGGAGGAACTGACCAAAAAGAAGCTACTGAAAGTAATGAAACAGACTCTGTAACTGTAGAAACTGAAACAGTAGTTGAAATAGTTAATCCATCAGAAGAATATCAGACTTTTGTATCTGCTTTAGACACAACAAAAATGAGTTCTTCCAAACAGGCTGCTGAAAAATTTCAAGAATTATATGCCTCTGCTACACCTGAACAAGCTGATGAAGGTTTTCTGATTTTTGATAAATTATATACTTCTCTTGCCTATAATTTGGATGAGCAACACTACAAAAATGGAGAACAAAGTGGGCAATATGATAAATATGACCAAATTGCAGGAATATATAATGGCTATAATGATGGAAAAGATGCTTCACCTGAAATAATGGCTTATCATAAAGAACTTGCTAGTCATGGTTTCGGAATTGGAATGGTAGAAGGCTCAACTTTTATCCTTCAAAATAGAGATTTTCTAAAAGAATATTTTTATGACAAAATTTCTGAACCACTACAAAAATATCTTGTTCAGAAAAATAAAGAAGCAAAAGAAATGTTTGCAAGTGATGGAGGTTTGATTATTTCACCTACTCGTTTGGCAGAACGTATAATTTGGGCAGAGAATTTTATAAAAGAAAATCCTGATTTTTATTCTGAATTAATGGACGAATTGAAAGGTTCTAAAAAAATATATCTAACCTATCTTTTAGAAGGAATGGATAACACACCACTTTTTGATTATCAAACCAAAGAAATAACTCAAGATTTTCAAGAAGCTTATCAAACTGTTACAAGTAGTTATTCAGATACAGAAACGGCTGCTATCATAAAACCTTATTATGAGGCTATCAAAAATAAAAACACCAAAAAACAAGAAGAATTGATGGCAAAATATCAAGCTGAAGGTAAAATTTATAAAAACGAATATTAAATTATAATAGCTGTTTGAAGCGTCGGACGCTTGAAACTTGCCGTTGTCGGTGTCTCACCGACGACACAGAGCAAAAAAATCAAGAAAGACTTTTCTTAAATGCTTCAAAAAGCTCTAAAAGACGAATATCTCCACTTGTAGATGCCAAAGGTTCGGCAGCTACATCTCTTGAAAAAGTTGGGCGATACAAATAACCTCCAGTAATATTATCTTTTCGTTCATAAAAATAAATGCTAGGAATATTATTGGTGTACGTATTTTTATCAAAAAATAAGGGCGAAAGGTTTAGTATTTCTTCTTGTAGATTGGTTTGTTTGGTAATACAGACCGAATGACTATCCGTATAATAACTCAAAGGTTCTTTTTTGATTTGTCCAGATTGGTTGGTGTCAGCAAAAAGATGATTCAAGGAATGAACAAAGTTAGCTTTACTGTTTTTGAGCTTAATAACACGAATACTTCTGATAGAAATGAGTTCGTAGTTAGTCAGGAAAGCTAATTGTTCTAAAATAATAGTCAAATGATTTTCAGCATCTAAACATTGATTTTCAATCATTTCATTATTCCATGTAGCTGCTTGTGTACGCCAATTTTGATACAAACTCTCTAAAGAATGATAGGCATCTTGAAATTTTGTTTCCTCAAATTCTTTTTTCCATTCTTGAAGTTCTGAAATATAAGGTATTCTATTATTTTTTAAAAATAACTCCAAAATTTCCTCTACTAAAGGTAAATATAATGAAGGTGTAGGATTATCTATTTCCTTAAAAAGAGAACTGAAAGTAGTAGAGAGCGAAATAGAATGTTTTACTTTTTCGTCCCAAAGTTCAGCCAAAAGTAGATATGCCATATAACGCATGGTAGCAAAATAAGTACGCAAAATCTGATTTATTCTACCTAAATTTCGCTCTTGTTCAGAAGGCGAAGGCGCAAAAAGTCGTTTGAGTT
This sequence comes from Bernardetia sp. MNP-M8, assembly GCF_037126285.1. Lineage (NCBI taxonomy): Bacteria > Pseudomonadati > Bacteroidota > Cytophagia > Cytophagales > Bernardetiaceae > Bernardetia > Bernardetia sp. MNP-M8. The sequence goes on along the minus strand of NZ_CP147012.1, from coordinate 136,800 downwards.
CTTCGGCTATGAATAAAGGAAAATAACGTACAATCTGATTGGCTCGTTGAGTTAGTTGAAGGTTTTCTGTATAATTTGTATCGCCTTCATCATCTTCAAAATAAGAACTCAACTCATCATCAGCAAATGGATTTTCGATTTCTAAATCTCCTTCTTCTACAACTGTTCCGATTTGTAGGTTTCTATATTTAGCAACAGCATAAAAAACAGGTAAAATTATATTTCTATTAAGCTGTGTAGAAGGAACAACTGTATTCGAATTATTTTTGGCGAAAATAAGTTCCTGAACCAAATTTGTATTTACTTGGCGAGGTTGAGGAAAACCTTTTGAAGTCAGATTTTTTTCTAATTGAAGATAAATATCACGCAAGGCAAGTTCTGTTTTGCGAATATTAATTCCATTTTCTAAGATATTTATAAACTCACTTGTAAAAGCTGAATATTCTTCTGCTGGAGGATATTTTGACGGAGTATTTTTCTTAGAAGAAGCCAAAACATAAAAATTAGTTTTTCGAAACTGCTCAAATGCTTTTTCACTAAAACATGCATCCAATACCAAAACAACCAATAATCTTTCTTTCTGAATAACTCTATTAATGGCATCAATCGAAACACCTGTAAAAAAAATATCTTCTACTTTGGTTTCAGTTGTACTTAAATAAAGATTAAAATCCTCATCCAAAATTCCGTGTCCAGAATAATAAATAACCAAGCTTTTTTGAGCATTTTGAGCTGCTGTTTTGATTACTCGCAAAATTTCTTGAGGTTGAGCTGCATTATGAAGTGTCGTGATGTTCTCCTTGTTTATTCCAACAGTAGGCGAGGCAAGCACTTTTTCAAGTTTGTCGACATTGGTTTTGGCAGCAGCAAGGTCATGCAGTGACTCATCAGCAGTATAACTGCTAATGCCTATCAAAACGGCTTGTGTCTTTGCTGCGTCTATTAACCTCATGAAATAAAGTAAGAATTTAGAATTTAGAAGTCAGAATTAAAATACAATTATAGTGAATTTAAAAAAAGTATTCTCTGCGTTCCTCTGTGAACCCTGTGTTTAAATAAAAAAAATTATTTTGAAAGAGAAGCTAGTTCTCTAATAAGGTCTGCTGATTGGTCATTAAGCTGTTTTGCATTTACTTTAAATTTTGTTCCATCTGCTTTTTCAAACTCAACTGTTATTTCTTCTCCTCTTTTGGTTTGTCCTTTTTGTGTAAACCAAGTTTGTAGAGCTTTTACAAGTTGAACCACGGCTGGTGCACCCAAAACAACAGCTAAAGTAGCTTCCATAGCTCCTCCTGCTTCGTCTTCTTTCAGTTCTGCACGTTCTTGATTTATTTTTTGATAATCCAAATCTTCATCATTTTCTAACCAAATTTTTAGATTTTTAGCTTCTTTGCTACTTTCTTCGTCTGCCAAAACGTGGATTTTTAGAGTATTCATAAAGAGTATTTTAGATTAAATGAAGTAATAAAAAAAACAAAATAACTTTTATAAATCCATTTCTTCTTTAGGGAAAGGATTTAAAACGCAATATATAAAAAAAAGAGTGCAATAATAAGCTATTTTGACAAAAGAGTAAAGTGTAAAAACTTCGAAACCTATAATTTGTTAAGAATAAAAGAATAATTAATACATATCAGCTAACCAAGTAACCAAAACTGGTCTAAATACGTTATTTTGCTGAATTGTTTAGATATGACTCTCCAAAAATATTTATTATGCGTTTAAAAGCTGGTCAAACTGCACCTTTGTTTTCTTTAGAAGATATTTATGGCAGAAAAATAGATTTATCTTCCTATAAGGACAAAAATAAAAAAATCTTGATTTCTTTTTTCAGAAATGTAGCTTGCCCATTTTGTAATTTTAGAATTCATCAATTGACAAGAAAAAAAGAAAAATGGAAAGACAAGCTAGAAATGATTTTTTTCTTAGAATCTAAAAAAGATGTTGTTTTGCGTAGCACATTTCATCAAGATGTTTCTCCTATTCCAATTATTAGTGATGAAAAAAAGGTTCTCTATCAAGAATATGGAATAGAAAAATCTACTTTCAAATTTTATGGAACTTTGCTTTCTGCAAAACATAGAACCACATTCAAGACAGCCAAAGAAATGGGGCTGGCTGTAGATTCTGGTGAGGGATTGACGAGAACTATTCCAGCTGATTTTTTATTAGATGAGAATCTAAATATCATAGAAGTCTATTATGGTGCTAGTGCAGCCGACCATTTGCCTTTTGAAAGAATAGAAGCTGTTTTATAGAAAGTTAAACTCATTTTTGTCTTTATTTTTACGAATAAACAATTGCCGTACTCACTTAGTATTTACTTTAGATTTTAATTCCTTTTACTTTAAAAAAAACTTATGTCTAACCGTTTAGAAACTGGTCAGCCAGCTCCTTTATTTTGCTTGACTGATATTTATGATAGAGAAATCGATTTGTCAGCTTATAAAAACAAAGGCAAAAAAATATTGATTTCTTTTTTTAGAAATGTAGCTTGCCCTTTTTGTAATTTTCGAATTCATCAATTGACAGCTAAAAATGACCAATGGAAAGATAGTTTGGAAATGATTTTCTTTTTGGAAGCAAAAAAAGACATAGTCTTGCGTAGCTCTTTTCATCAAGGAGTTTCTCCTATTCCGATTATTGCAGACTTTGGAAGAGCAACCTATCGAAAATATGGTACAGAAGTTTCTGCTGAAAAATTTAATGCCACTATTAATTCAAAAGAACAAATGGCTATTCATTCCAAACTAGTTGAAAAAGGTTATGAAATAGATTCTGGTGAAACTCAAATTCATTCTATTCCAGCTGACTTTTTAGTAGATGAAAATCTGAATATTATAAAAGCACATTATGGAAAAGATATTCCAGACCACTTGCCATTTAATCAAATAGAAGAACTTGTTTTTGGAAATAAATAATATAAAAATAATCAAATGAAAAAGTCCAAAAAATAAATCATTCTTTGATTTATTTTTTAGACCTTTTAGCTTGCTCTTCCTCAGCTTTTCTGTCAGTATTGAGTTGCATAATAAGATGTGCAAACGTAGCTGTTAAACCAAGTAAAATGAGTGTGATTGTAAAGAAAGGAAAGCTAAACTCTAATTTTTTATCTAACCAATTTCCTCCAAAACCTCCTAAAATTACAGAACCTATCATCTCCATTCCAATACTAGAGTATTTGATGTATTTATTAGATCCTTTTTTTAGAGCATCTTCTCTTTTTTTAGAAGCAACATCTAATTTTTCTGTATAAGAGTTTTTAAAAGTAGGAACAGGTTCTATATTTTCTACAGAAATTGTTTTGCTAATCTTATCGGTATCAGTATTAAAATTTTTATTCAATTCTTCTTCAAATTCCCTATCTAATTTATCTTCAGTTTCTTTCAATTGTCTATGAAATTTATCTTCTAAATCAGAGAATTTATCTGATGAGTTTGAATTATCTTGAGGTTTGAAGTTCTCGTTCTGATTTTTGTTCGATTTGTCGTTCATTCTTTTTACCGTTTATTCCAGAATTAGAAGAGCTATTTAGAGTTGGATTTTGTAATGAGGTTGTTACTTTTGGAGCTTCTCCTACTTTGCACTGACCATTTATTTTAGCACCTGGTTCAGTTATCATGCGCAGCGCACAAACATCACCATTAATAACAGCATTTGCTTTCAAGATAAGCAGTTCAGCAATAAAAAGATTTCCTGTAACTTCGCCTTCTATTTCTGCATTACTAGATACAAGATTTCCCTTTAGGTTTGATCCACTTCCTAAAGCTACTTTAGATTTGGATGTGATATTTCCGTTGATTTCTCCATCAATTCGAATATTTCCTTGTGTTATCAGGTCACCTATAATTTTAGTGCCTTTACCTATAATATTGTTTGCTTCTACCTCTGTTGAGCCTACTGTTTGTTTTTTCGATTGGAACATAGCCATAAATATTTTTTATTTTAATGATTTGTACAAGATAGCTTTTGCTATTCTGTTTGCTTAATTAACCTTTAAATCAATTCTGTGTAAATTTTTTTATAATCTATTATTTATGTAGGATAGTCTCTATGTTTATATTTTGCAAATGTAATCAAATCACACGAGTTTTTATAAAATATATAAATTTGATTTTTTGCAAACAAATAACTGTTTTTTATTAAAATTGTGGTAGAATAATTTGCTGTTCTGCACTGAAATAGAAAGGCAATTTGTCTCTTTTATTTTAAAAATACAAATAATTCTTGTATTAAAGGAATTTATTATAAAAAAATGCTCAAAATTCGCTCTGCATACTAATTACTTCTGAGTAATTCTAAGTAAACTTGGGATTGGCAATAATCTATGTCGTCGGGGAAACACCAGTTATCTGCTATTTTATTTTTTACACCAATTTACCATTAATCTACATTCTGTCTAGCAAAAAAAGTCTTTTACGTTTTTTTGCAAAAGACTTTTTTTAAATTGTATTCTGAGACTACTAAACAAGAATAGCTTTTAGTTAGCTGCTCTTGCTTTGAGTTTAGTTCCGATTCTTACACCAACCGAAATATCCATAGAAAAAAGTTTGTACTGTCTTTCTAAATCTAAAAATTCTAATCCCAATTCTATCCAATCATCAGTAAAGGGAGTTGGACGTTTATCTATGAGTTTATTTGAAATAAGTCTTGCACCTACCCCAAAATAAAAGTTGCTTGTCCATGTCTTGACGAACTTTCCTTTCCAACCTTTACTATATTGTATTCCTATAGAACGCCTTCTGACTCTATAATCTGATTCATAACTAGCTCCTGCCACTGTCCAACTTTGCGTTGTTGGATCAAAAAAATATTCATCATATACTATTTGTTTCTCCTTATAATTCATATTTCGAAACATAAATTTTATGGCGTGATAGGAAGCCTTTTGAGGATTGTTTGTTGTATAAAATCGTATTTCAGGTTTTATAACGTAACTAGGATAATTAGAATGAGGTAAAGGAATTCCACTATTTTCTAGATTTCTTTCTTTTCTGAAGTTTAGGATATATCCTATGTCTGTATAAAGAGAAATTTTATCTTCTAAAAAATATTCTGTTCCAAAATAAACTGTTGCAAAAGGTTCTAGAAGAGCAATAGGAGAAAGATAAAAATCTAGGTCAGATTTTTTATAATTAGAATAAATAAATTGTTGCTTTACTTTTCTTTTTATAATAATTGTATCGTACTCATACTCATCTTCTATTACATCTACTTGAGCATAGCTATTTGTAAAATAAAAAAAGAATATTGTTAAAGTTGAAATGAAATAAATACAATTGTTTTTTAAGTATATAAAATTCATATTGTTTTTTATTTAAATATTGTAGTGTAATTTATTTTTTCTTAAAAGAATAAATAATTACTTAGTAAATTTAAATAACTACGAAGACTAAACAATCTTTGTGGCAAAATCTAAAAAAATAAAATTTTTTTTCCTTATCCTAGAAATAAAAAACAGATTTAAAATACCGTGTGGTTATTTGAATCTGTTTTTTAAATAAAGTTAGGCAGCATTTTTTATCCATTCTCTAGCTTCTTCTTCACTTTCAAAATATTCGGCATTTATTTTTATGTTGGCTTTATCAACTACACCTAAAATAACATTCATCATGTTTTCTTGAAACTTAGTTTTAGGCTTTACTATTCCTACAGTTACATCTTTCTCTGCCATCGCATAAAATTTAGGCGCAAAATAAGAAGCAAACCAACTGCGAGCTGAAAAAGGAACAGAAAGTGGAAAGTTTTTATCGTCTACTACAGAGAGAATAATTTTTCTATACGGTTTTGTTTCACTACTTTCTAATATAGCAGAATAGGCAGCTTTGTAATCTTCTTCGGTTACTTTTTTTTGTAATCGAATAAGATAGTAATTTGTTTCTGTATCAATATAAGAACTAGCACATTCATCGACACTTTGATAAAGTAGATGCATATTTTAATTTTATTTGGGGGTAAAGTTAGATAAAATGATAGTGTTAGGTTAAAGTTAGAAAATATACGAAAAAAATAAATCAAATTTGGTTTTTCTACATAAAGCACAATCAAATTTGTAGTGCTTTTCATTTTAATTTTAATTTTTTCCATTTTTTCTAAAATAGAATCCTTTTTTTTAGTAGTTTTGAAACTGTTTTGCTAATAACCATTATCCAACCAAACGTACAAACTGATTTCTTTAGCCTCTATGGAAAGTATTTGGAAAAGTATTTTATTGTACAAAGAAAATGACCCACTGATTTTTACGAAAGTATTATTTTGGTTTTTCTTTGCGCTCGTACTTTTCGTTTATCAGTTTGCAAAAGATAAACAGATTGCCAGAACTTCTTTTCTAGCTATTTTTAGTCTTTATTTTTATTATCTATCAAGTGGTTGGTTTTTTCTACTTCTGATTTTTTCTACTATTGTAGATTATTTTATTGGGGAATCTATTTTTAAAAGTGAAGACGAAAAACATCGGAAATTACTTGTTACACTTAGTGTAGTCATTAATTTATCAGTCTTAGCTTATTTTAAATATACTTTTTTCTTTGTCGATTCTCTTAATACCACTTCTGAATGGATTTCAGGAACTTCTTGGGATATTGCCAAAACAGACTATTTTTCTTATTTCCTCAACCTTATTGTAGGAAAGCCTTATTTTGATACCACTTCTATTTTCCTTCCTGTTGGTATTTCATTTTATACCTTTCAGACAATAAGTTATTCTATAGATATTTATAGAAGGCAGCTAGAACCTGTCAAAAATATAGTAGATTTTGGGTTTTATGTGAGCTTTTTTCCTCAACTTGTCGCAGGACCTATTGTGAGAGCATCTGAGTTTGTACCACAGATTTATAAAAAATACAAACTTTCAAGTACAGAATATAATGAAGCTATTTTTCTGATTATCAATGGTTTGGTTAAAAAAATGTTGATTTCAGATTATATTTCTGCTAATTATGTCGATAGAGTTTTTGCAGAGCCATTTCAATACACAGGCTTTGAAAATCTGATGGCTGTTTATGGCTATGCGATTCAGATTTATTGCGATTTTTCGGGTTACACAGATATTGCAATTGGTGTAGCTTTGCTTTTAGGTTTTCGTTTGCCTATTAATTTCAATTCTCCTTACAAATCTGTGAGTATTACTGATTTTTGGCGCAGGTGGCATATTTCGCTTTCTTCTTGGCTGCGTGATTATTTGTATATTCCTTTAGGTGGAAATAGAAAAGGCAAAGCAAGAACGTATGTGAACCTATTTCTGACTATGCTTTTAGGTGGACTTTGGCACGGAAACGCTTGGCGTTTTGTCATTTGGGGTGCACTTCATGGAGTTGCTTTAGCTGTTCATAAACTTTGGCTTACTTTTGTGGATATTCCAGAATCTTGGCAAAAATCAAAGATTTATAACTTGATAATGCTCATCATTACATTTCATTTTGTCTGTTTTTGTTGGATGTATTTTCGTGCTGCCGATGTTGCGACAGTCAATTTAATGTTAGAACAGATTTTTTATAAGTTCGAATTTACAGGTATTTTTGAAAGGATTGCAGCGTATAAAACTATTTATGCCGTCTTGCTTTTAGGTTTTGTAATCCACTGGTTGCCAGAAGATATAAAAGCAGCAACACGAATTGCCTTTGCAGACCTTCCAGATGTTGTGAAAGCAATTATTATTGTAGCTATTCTGTTAGTTTTATTTCAATTCAAGACAGCAGGGATTCAGCCGTTTATTTATTTTCAGTTTTAAGAATTTCAAAAAATGAGAATACTAATTGGTCTAATTTTCTTTAGTTTTATTTTTTCTTGTGTTTCTCCACCGAAGATAAGTAATGTTCAAATTCAAGTTTTAACTCCAGTTAAAAAAACAATAGAAGAAATAGGTACAGTATATTTATGGGAAGGAATACCAGATACTTTTAAATTAAATCTAAAGAATGATTCTAGTTTTAATTTGAATATATCATCTATTTATGATTGTACAGGTTTTCGTGGTTTAAGTAGTTATGGGAAATATCAACTAAAACAAGATTCTATTCTACTTCATTTTGAAAAAGCAAAAGGAGGGAGAGATATGGCTAGTTTGGTTGAAGCCTTTTCTAATAGAACTATAAAATCATATTTTTCAGAATGTAAAATTAAACTTTTGAGTATAGAGCTAAAGAATGAATCTTGTAAGTAGTTGTCCTAAATCAGATTGTTATTCGTATTTAATCTGTATTTTAAATCCTATCAATCCTACAAATCCTTAACTATCAAACAAGTGTATTTTCCTTGCATAATCACTCACTAATCAAATAAGTGTATTTTATACCTCACTCTACTCATTTTTTGGATTTATAGTTGCGTTTTGCTTTTCGTCCTTTACGGTTGGCACAAAGAAATTGTGTTTGATAATGTCGTTGGTGGGGACACCAACAACGGCGAGAAAGAAATCAACAAGGGCAAAAATTATATAGAAAAAAACAAAACTCGTTTTTCAGTTTTAATTCCTGTCCGAAATGAAAGTCAAAATATTGCAGTTTTATTAAATGATTTGGCTTCACAAGATTTAGACACCAATAATTTTGAAGTTTTAGTTTTAGATGATAATTCTGATGATAATACGGCAGAAATTGTAACCAATTTAGTTCAAAAAATGCCATATTCTTTGCAACTTATTTCAGTTCCTATGGCTGATTCTGCACACAAAAAACGAGCAATTACTTTAGGAGTATCAAAAGCAAAGTTTGAATATATCATCACAACAGACGGAGATTGTAGAGTTCAAAAAAGTTGGCTTTCCACTTTTTCAAATTTCATTGATTATAAAGAAAAAAGAGATGAAAAAGCCTTTTTTATTGCTGGAGCTGTTCGTTTAAATTATAAAAGAGATTTTTTTGCAGCTTTACAGGCTTCTGAATTTGCTACATTAATTGGCTCAGGAGGTGCTGCTCTCAATTTGGGTTTTCCTTTTACATGCAATGGGGCAAATATGGCATACTCCAAGGAGCTTTTTGAAGAACTGGGAGGATATGAAAATCAAGAGAAAAGCAATACTATAAAAGATGGTTATCAAATCTCGTCTGGAGATGATGAGTTTTTATTACATAAATTTCACAAAGTTTATCCTAAGAATATTTTTTTCTTAAAATCAGATAAAGCAATCGTTGAAACAGAAGCAACTCAAACTTGGAATCATTTTTATAATCAACGCAAACGTTGGGCAAGTAAATGGAATCAACATAAAAAAATAAGTCATGCAGCAATTAGCATGTTTGTGTTTTTGGTTCAAGTTTTTACTTTATTAATGTTTGTTTTTATGGCTTTTGATATATTTACAACTGATTTTTATCTAACAAACTCAGAACTAAGAAAGTATCTTTATCTTACTTTTTTTATTAAAATGAGTACAGAATTTCTGTTTTTGTTTTCTGTATTGCATTTTTTGAGACAACTAAAAGCAATTTTTACACTGCCTTTTTGGTGGATGTTTTATAGTTTTTATGCTATATTTTTTGGAATTGCTGCACAGAAAAAAGGCTATAATTGGAAAGGTAGAAGAACAAAATAGTAAACAAATGTAACTAATGCTAAGTAATCTGACTTTATCAATCGTTTATTTTAAATAAGAATAGTTTTTATGTTACTTTCTTAGTAAATTAGTCGTTTAAAGTAATTTCTAGCAATGGAAAAGAAAAAACACCAATATTTTTTTATTTCCATTCTCAATTAATATTGCATTCGTTTATTTCTCTAAATGGCAGCAGAATTTGAGCATATATCGCCTTCTTCACAAATACGCAAACGCTTATTAAAACACAAACCAGCCATGTTTGGGCTTTTTGTCATTTTATTTGCTGTTTTTGTAGCCCTTGCAGGTCATACAATTATGCCTGACAAAACCCCAAATGCAAATGATGGAGCTGTGCAGATAGGTAAAGAATTACCTATTTTTGAAACAAAAATGTTGAAGTTTAGAAAACGAATTTCTACTGAACATACAGGTTTTTTTGAAAGTATTTATAATGGCGATGAAACTGACTACACAATTACACCAATAGATACCTTTAGGATTGTGGGAGATACAGTATTTTTTAAAATTTATGGAAGAGAGAAAAAAGAACTTTCCTATTCGCTCATTTATGCTACTAAACCCGTTTTTGCAGGTGTTTCAGGACTGCTTTCAGATGATTCTCTTAACTATAACTATCAAATAAAAGGTGACACAGTGCGCTATGTTGATATTCAGAAAAGAATACGAACAACTACTTTATTTGAGCTGGCAGAAGAATTCCAAAAAGAAAATATAGAAACTCGTACGTATTGGCTCGGAACTGACCGTTCGGGTAGAGATATTTTGAGTCGTTTGATGTATGGAACACGAATTTCTCTTACTATTGGTGCAATTGCTGTTTTGATTTCACTCGTTCTGGGAGTGAGTTTGGGCGCAATTTCTGGTTATTTTGGTGGTTGGATAGATAGTATTATTCATTGGTTTATGACAGTAGTGTGGTCTATTCCTAGTATTATGCTTGTAATTGCAATTACCATTGTACTTCAAAGTAAAGGAATTTGGGTTGCTTTTGTCGCTGTTGGTCTGACGATGTGGGTAGAAATTGCTCGTATTGTAAGAGGAAAAATAAAAACAATTAAAAGGAAACCATTTATTGAAGCTACCCATGCTTTTGGAATGAGTCATTGGAGAATTATTTTTAGACATATTTTGCCTAATATGTTGGGAGAAATTGTAGTGGTTACGACTTCAAATTTTGCAGCAGCTATTTTGATAGAAGCAGGGTTGAGCTTTTTAGGCTTGGGTGTTCAGCCTCCTACACCTTCTTGGGGAATGATGGTTTCGGAAGGATATTCCGTTATTGGAACAAGTAATAGTTGGCATTTGATTGTCTTTCCAAGTCTTTGTATTAGTATTTTAGTTCTTGCTTTTAATCTTTTAGGAAATGGTCTGAGAGATGCCTATGACCCAAATACTAGAAGCTAAACTGTATTTCTTCTAACTGCATAACAAAAAACCTAGAGCAAAATAATATGTTCTAGGTTTTTTTGATTGCAAAGTATTTATTGCAAAATAATTACGGTTTTCCTTTATATGGAGAAGCATTATAATACTTCATTGCTTCTGGAAGCCATTTTTTGAGATTATTGATACGTGTAGAAGAATTTGGGTGAGTAGATAAAAATTCTGGTGGTGCTTGTCCTCCTGCTTGTGCAGCCATGCGTTGCCAAAAAGCAATTGATTCGGCTGGGTTATAACCTGCCATTGCCATAAAAATAATTCCTAAATGGTCAGCTTCTGATTCTTGATCTCTTGAAAACTTCAAAAGTCCTACCTGTGTTCCTAATCCAGCAGCTTGTAAAATTAATTGTTTTCCCAGTGTTGGTTTTTGATTCATGAGAGCTGATCCCAAAGATAAAACTCCTTGTGCAGCCATGCCTTGGCTCATTCGTTCATTACCATGACTAGCTACAGCATGTGCAACTTCGTGTCCCATTACCACACCAACCCCTGTTGGAGTTTGGCAAATAGGCATAATTCCAGTATGAAAAATCACTTTTCCCCCAGGCATACAGGACGCATTTGCAGAAGGTTCTTGTACTAAATTATATTCCCACTGAAAACCTTTAATTAAATCAGTTTTGTTTACCGATTTAAGATACGTTTCGACAGCATATTGAATTCGCTGCCCTACATTAGTTATAGTTTGTGCATCTGTTGTTCCTTTTACTACTTTTTGTTCACTAAGCATTTCGTTATAAGCCTGAAAACTCATCGAATTTATTTCAGATGCAGGAAGTAAAATAAGTTGTTTTCGTCCCGTAAGTGGTGCTGTTGCACATGCTGTTACAAAGTAGAATAAAACAATAAATGATAAATAAGAAAATTTTTTCATAAAAAAATAAAGTTTAAAAAGTGAGTTGAAAATAGGGCAATAAGAAGTCGAATGAAAATGTTAAATTTTGTTTTCAAATAGACTCTTAAAGATAGAAAGTTTTATAAAACTTGTTTGTTGTTTTCAAAACACGTTTTTTTGTATAAAGTTTTGAGAAAGATTATTGAATACTAAAGCTAAAAGATAAATCAAAAAATAATGCCATTAAATTACGAATCTATTTTTATTGATTTAAAAACAGAATATAATGATATTTTACATTTAAAAAGAATTTATAAAGAAGGTTCAGATCTTCAAACTCTACCTACTATTTTACTTATTCATGGGAGTGTCGAAAATGGTCGTATCTTTTATTCTGTACAGGGAAAAGGGTTTGGAAGTTATTTAGCTGAAAATGGTTTTGATGTTTTTGTTGCAGACTTGAGGGGAAAAGGAGAAAGTAAACCAAAAGTAAATTCTAAATCTACTTTCGGACAGACTGAATATATTTTGGAAGACTTGCCAACTTTTGCTAATAAAATAAGAGAAATAAAAGGTCATTTTCCTAATTTTTGGGCTGCTCATTCTTGGGGTGGAGTAATGATTCCTCCTTTTATGTTACGTTTTCCACAAATAGCAGAAGCTACAAAAAAAATGGTGTTTTTTGGAAGCAAAAGAAGAATCAGAACAAAAGGAATAGAAAAAATAGTAAAAATAGATTTTGTATGGAATTTTTTGGGTAAAGTTTCTGGAAAAACACTAGGTTATTTACCTACTACAAAAATTGGCTTTGGAACAGATGACGAAAGCAGAGGATTTATAACAGAATCTAATAAATGGATTAAGGAAGATAAATGGCTCTGTAAAGATAAATTTGATTACCAAAGTGGCTTCCAAAATTTAAAACAGAAACAACGATATTTCCCTCCTACTCTTCATATTGCAGCAGCAAACGATACTATTTTGGGAAATCCAAATGATGTAAAATTATTGATGGATGAGATTGATAATTTAACAGATGAGTTTTGGTTGTTGTCAAAATCAAATCAGAATTTACATGATTATGACCATAACAACATGCTGACACACAAAGACGCAATAAACGATCACTTTCCAAAGATTTTGGAATGGTTAATAAACTAATAAAAATACGTATTTTTGAATTGAATAATTAAATAGCAAAATCAAGAAATAATGAATTCACAGACAGAAGAAAATTACTTAAAGGCTCTTTTCAAACTTGCTTCTCAAGAAAATGAAATAAGTTTATCCGATTTGAGTAAAAAATTATCTGTTAGTACGCCAACAGCAAACAGCATGATTAAGCGTTTGCACGAAAAAGAGTTTGTGATTTATGAAAAGTATAAACCTATAAAACTAACCGAAAAAGGTAAAACTACAGCAGCTCTTATTGTCAGAAAACACCGACTTACAGAAATGTTTTTAGTAGAGAAAATGGGTTTTGGTTGGGAAAAAGTTCATGCTATTGCAGAGCAAATCGAACACATAAAATCACCTATTTTCTTTGATAAAATGGACGAACTTTTGGGCTATCCAAACATTGACCCACACGGTTCACCTATTCCAAATAAAGAAGGACAAATAGAAAATAGAGTAAATTCAGAATTAAAGTTAAGTGATTGCAAGGAAAAGGATAAAGTTAAAATTATAGCTGTTTCTGAATCTTCACTAGAGTTTTTGCAATTTCTTAATAGCCGAAAAATTAGCTTGGGTTTAGAGTTGGAAGTCTTAGAAATAGAAAAATATGATGGGACAATGAAAATTCTTTTGTCAGAAGATAATAACCCAAAAAGAGAAGAAACCCTTAGTAAAATAGTTTGTGAAAAGTTGTGTGTGTGTCATAAATGAAAGAAAATCATTCTATAATACACTCAAAAAGCCATTTCTAATAAAATAGAAATGGCTTTTTAAGTATAATAAATAGGTCTCGTTGCTATTCCTTAACTACTTTCATTATAGTAGAAGAGCTTTGACTAACTATTTTTAATAAATACATACCATTTGGATAACGTCCCAGTCTAAATGTCAGACGGTTATTAATTTGAGTATTGATAGTTCTTCTTTCTAGTTCTTCTCCAATCGCATTGATGAGTATTATTTCTACTTCTTCTCCATTTCTAAACTCTTTCCCTTGCAAAGAAAGCGTAAACTCATCATCAGTTGGATTTGGATAAATTGTATTGGTTTGTTGTTCTGTAAAATCACTATCAGAAAGTGTAGCAGAAACTATTTTTGTAAAGGTAAACTTACCATTATTATCTATCTGTTTTAGTTTGTAATAATAGGTTACATTAGGTCTTACCTCTACATCTAAAAATTGATAATCTTGTCTTGATTGTCCTTGTTTTTTACTAGCCACAAAACCAATTTTGACAAAATCTCCGTCTTCTTCAGCTCTAAATACTTCAAATCCGTAATTATCTTTTTCTTGTAAAGTTGCCCATTCTACCAAAATAGCATTTTCGGTTGGTTTGGCTGATATAAACAAAAGTTCGATAGGAAGAAGTGTAATATCTTGTGATTGAGCTGTTGCAAAAAAGCCCATGTTTCCTATAAAGCCAGTTCTTGAAGTAAACTGTGGAATATTAGTTATACATAATCCGTCAGGAATAGTCCAAGGTGGATTTACAGCAAAAGGATTTTCAGTTTCCTCAAGTTGCATAACAGTTGTAGAAGCTCCTACAAAATTTCCATAATCTCGGTTAAATAAATACATTTGATAGGCTGCATTTACTGGAACAGGATTATTAGTAGCATCAAAAGAAGAGAAATCCCAAAAACCATTATCCAAAGCTGGGTCTGTATCAAAGTCAACACCACAAATATTAGTTTGTCCTGTTGCTGGACTTGGTAAATTAGTAAATTGCTTAAAATAAGCTGTAACATTATCTACTGTATTGGAGACATTGAAATTGGCATCAGCTCTTTGATAAGTAAATGTTGGGTCTGGACATTGTATTGTACGTGATTGAATTGTTCTAATGGCAGCTCCATTTATATTTGCATCTTCGAAGTTGTAGTAGGCTCTCAAGTTATTTGCTTGTGGGCATTGCAACGCATTAGCAGCACAACCTTGATTAAATGAGGCTTGTATTTGTGCTTCTGTACGTGTTTCACTCCAAACTTTTAACTCATCAACTTGTCCTCTAAGAGCTAATGTATTACTACCACTCCAACGCCCTACAAGTCCACTTGTCAAAATTGTATTTAAAGGTGCAGGTAAGTCGTAGGTACGAATACGTAATCCATCATAATAAAATGTTACTTGTTGATTTATTTCATCGTAAGTCAGAGCATAGTGATGCCAGTTATTCAAACTATTTGGTAGATTGATAAGCTCTAAATCAAATCCGTTGTTTAAACGAATAAACCATGAGTTATTGGTTGTTCCTGTCACTAAAGCAAAGTCTTGTGAATTATTAGTTCCTGTGCTATTTCCAAACTGAAATAAACCTGCACCATTAAAATTGGTCACATTTGCCCATATTTCGACTGTACGAGAATTATTTCCTGCCACTCCTATATTTCCTGTATTAGCTCCAAAATCTACATATTCAATATCTTCTGTCATTGTTAAAACACCATTTGGATTTGGATTACAAGTCATTCCTCCATACGTAGCTGTCTGCCAATCCGAGTTTTCAAATGCAGCAGACATTGCGCCATTTTTATTGGCCTCTGGCAAAATTGTAGAAGGTTCTTGCAAGACTAATCCAACAGGGAAAGAATAATTACCTGTTGCATTTTTGGCTCTATTTAGTTTTCCTGCTACAAAATAATCAGTTGGAAGAGTAGTACCTGTAGTAGTAGTAGTAAATCCAGTAATTGCATTTGGGTTTGGATTATTTACAATAATAGAACGAGAAATATCTACACCATTAGTAGTTGGAAACCCTTCAGGAATAATATAGCCTTGCACAAAATTTAATGTTCCTGTAGCACTTACAGTCAAATCTTGATCGCTAGAAGAAAGTAGAGTAACGCCAGCAATATTATTGAATGTAGAAGTTCCGATTGTATTATCAATAAATAAGTTTTCAAACTCTCCATTTCCAGTAACTGCTTTTGAGTAGTCTTGTCTGCCTGTACCTACAAATCTGAAATTAGAGTTAGGTTGCATACTCATATTGCCATCGTGTATCATGTTTCCACATACATTTACTTGTCCTCCAGTAGCTACATTTAGATTTCCGCCATCTAATATAGTAATATTACGTACATTCAAAGTTTGAGTGCTTCCAACAGTCAGAGTAGAAAATGCAATGGGAGTAGGAGGAATAATAACATCTATAGTACAATCTGGTATTCCAGAAACACCACAAGGCGTACTCCAGTTTGGTGGATGATCCACTCCTAATGCGGGGTTGTCTCTACCATCCCAAACATATTCAAGTGTACCGACACAAATTTCATCACTAAGAACACAATCTCCTACTGTAGCCTCTACTCGTATTATTTGTCTACGTTGAATATCAATAACTGTATAACTGTTACTTGCTCCACTTTGAACAAGTACACCATCACTATACCATGTAAAATTAGTAGCCTGTATATCTGCTGTTACTGTAGCATCAGTACCGTAACTAATATTTATATCTGCTCCTAAATCTAAAGTTCTAAAATCAGAAAAATATCCGTAGCGTGTTCCTGAGCCAGCTCCTCCATTTACAAAACCTAAATGAAATAAACCAGCTTCATTAGTAAGAGGAGTTACAGTAGTGCTTTCTATTGTTACTACTGCTCCAGCAGGTACTTGTGCTGTAGTAAATGTATATTGTGTTCCATAATAATTACTTCCTCCAATTTGAGCAAATGTAGCTGGAAATGGTGTTGTTGTAGGCGAAAATAGCGTAGTTGTAGTACCTCCATTAGTCACTCGTATTGTGAAATTATTAGTAAAATCAAAATTACTACCTACTGGAGTTCCTCTTGTCATTAAGTTAATCGTAAAATTTTCATCTGTAGAACGCACAATTCGTGTTGTTAATGAACCAGTACAGTTTACAGGAGGAAGAATTGCAAAACCAGTTTCACATCCATATCCTGCATAATGTCCTACATAAGCAGGTAAACTTGTTTGTATGAAAACTCGTTGTCCTGCTGTTGTTAGTGTATGTGTATAACTTTGTCCTGCATTAATTGTAGCAACAAGAGCTCCATTGACAGAAACAGTAGTACCATTTTGCGTAGCTGTAACAACAGCTAATTCAGGATTACCAGCAGGTGTTCCACTACCCACTCCCAATTGCCCTCTCAAAACTACATATTCAGTTCCTACTATATTTACTGGTACAAGTTGGTCACCAGCCAAGTCATTACAACCTCCTTCCCCTGAATTTATAGAGTCACTAAATTTAGTAACTGCAACAGGTTTATCAGCTTGAATACGTGATCCTGATGGAAAGCCTCCTGCTGATGGTTCTACTACTGAGCCAACGTATGTTTCTCCTCTATCAAGAGTAAAGGTAAAAGGAACATTGGCAGCTTGTCCACCCTCTAAAGCTCTTGTAGGTGTAACTGTGACAAGTGTATTGTCTTCTGTAGCTACTACTAAAAAGCCACTTCTACCATCAATTGGATTTCTATTTGCATGATTCCAAGAGTTTTGAAAAGGAACATAAAAATCGTTACCTAAGGCATTTGAACCTTTTAATGCAAAAATATCTGGATTAACATCAGAATTGACTTCATAATAAGCTGTGATTTTGGTAGTGGACTCTATTAAAAGTCCTGTTCTACTAACTAAGGGAGTAGCAGGAGTAGGTGTATCGTAGGGTGTTTCTATTAATACTTTACTTGGGTCTACATTTATAAATTGGGAAGAGTTTGCAGCAACATTTACTATATAGGTAGGAAATGCTAAGTTTGCAGGTTGAGTAACAGTAACAACTGCAGGAACATCAAATGCAGACACTACAATACGAATAGGACCATCACTATGCGATGCTGTAACATCAGGAGCTGCAAACCAAAAACGAGTATCTGTTTGAGCTTGTGAAACAGAAGTATTTATTAGCAGTAAAAAAAAGGAAATAATAATAATATTTTTATATACTATTGGAGGAGCTTTCATATTTTTTATAAATAAGGGTAATTATAATAATTTCATAGCAGCATTGTATTCAATAAAGGGAGATTCTGTTCTTTCAAAAAAATACTGACATAGAGAATTGTAGTCGAAATAATTATCATCCAATAATTTAATAGCAAAAAATGACTTTAACTATATTAATTGTTAGACTATTACTGAATATAATTTGTATTTAAGGGATGTTTGAGCTAGAATAGAATCTTAATAAAGTACAACAATATTATTACCAAATTTACGGTTTTTAACTATAAAAAAAGGGGGTTAGTCTAAAAAAAGTATACTAGGTAATATTTACGTCATTTTTTAATTATATTGTTTTTAATACAAATACCAAACTAGTAATTTGAGACTATTACTGCTAAGAGCATGAAAGATAATTGGCTAGATAAAACTATTTATTAGGCTAGGGAAATCTGTCTGACATCTCAAAGGTGTCTTGATAGTTTATAATTTTCACTGTCTAAATCTTTTCTTCGATAGGTTTTGTTTTCGTCTAGTTACTTATTGAGATTTAGAACCGATTCTGATTGAATATATTATTCTTGACTTTTAGTTTTAATTATTAACTTTAATGCTCTTTAATCTATCAGTATCATGATAATTTAGTTTGTTTCACAGTCATTTATGAAAAATAAATCAATATTTTACATGTTTTTTAGGTTATTAGTTGCTTGTTAATTAAAGAGTTAGTATTTTTGCACTCCCAAATATAGGAAGACTATGCTTTTTAGTTAGTGTTTTTGCTTATAAAATGCTGATACTCAAAAGACTCTTCTTTCCTTCAACTATTCAAATTTAGAGGTATAAAAGTAAATTTTGGGAAATGAATTTTGAAAAAAATGATTTGCACTTTTATGACTTCGACTAATAATTAAATTCCAGTATAATGCCGATAGGTTTAATTGGTAAAAAAATCGGAATGACTAGTTTGTTTGATGCCGATGGACGCAGTGTCGCATGCACAGTAATACAAGCTGGTCCTTGTGTAGTTACACAAGTCAAGACTGAAGATACAGACGGTTATCGTGCCGTACAAATGGGTTTTGGAGAGCGCAAAGAAAAAAATACTCCTAAGCCACTTCAAGGACACTTCAAAAAATCAGGTACTACTCCTAAGCGTACTCTTGTAGAATTTCGCAACATGGGCTTAGAAGCTGAAGCAAAATACGAAGTAGGTCAAGAATTAAACATTACAGATCTTTTCGAAGAAGGTCAATTTGTAGATGTTGTTGGAACTTCTAAAGGTAAAGGTTTTCAAGGTGTAGTTAAACGTTATAACTTCGGTGGTGTAGGTCAAGCTACTCACGGTCAGCATAACCGTTTACGTGCTCCAGGTTCAATTGGTGCTTCTTCTTATCCTTCTCGTGTATTCAAAGGTATGCGTATGGCTGGGCGTATGGGTGGTAATCGTGTGAAAGTGAAAAACTTGCGTGTAGAAAAAATTATGCCTGAGGCAAATCTTATTGTCGTTTCAGGTGCAATTCCAGGTGCAAACAATTCTACTATTCTTATTCAACGTTAATTTTTAGATACTGAATTACTACTTAATTCACTTCTAATTTTGACTTGGAATTTATCTGAACATTAGTTCGGAATTTACTTTTAGATTACTTTCATTCCAATCTTGCCGTTGTTGGTATCTAATACCAACAATAACAAAAAACGAAATATCATTATGGAATTACCTATCTTAAATAAAGAAGGAAAAGAAATCGGCAAAAACGCTACATTATCAGATGCAGTATTTGCCATCGAACCAAATGACCATGCTATTTACCTAGACGTTAAGCAATATTTAGCTAACCAACGTCAGGGAACGCACTCTTCTAAACACAGAGGTATAGTGTCAGGTTCTACTCGTAAAATCAAACGCCAAAAGGGAACTGGAGGCGCACGTGCAGGTAGTATCAAGTCTCCTGTATTTGTAGGTGGTGGTCGTATCTTTGGACCAGAGCCACGTGATTATGGCTTCAAATTGAACCGTAAAGTAAAACAATTAGCTCGTCGTTCTGCTCTTTCTCACAAAGCAAAAGCAGAAGCAATCACTGTTATGGAAAATCTAGTAATGGATACTCCAAAAACAAAAGAGTTTGTTTCTTTACTTAATAACTTGAATCTTTCAGGTAAAAAAGTGCTAGTTGTAACAGGAGAACAAAACGATGTAGTATATCGTTCGGCTCGCAACTTGCCTAAAACTAAAGTTTTGCCAGCTAATCAATTACATACCTACCATATCATGAATAGTGATGTGATTGTACTTGCAGAAGGTGCATTAGAAGTAATTCAAGCTGAAGCTAACTAAAGAGGAATTGTGAATTATAAATGGTAAATTATGAATGGAATACATTTTATAAATTACTATTTTAATAAATTTACACTTCTATTGGAATAGAAATTAAATAAAATGCTATTTTTGAAACTGTAATTTACTTATTTGTAGTGTATTACATTTACAATTCACCATTCATAATTTACAATTTTTATTCTATTATTTATTACAATTTTTTAAAAAGTTAAATTAGAAAAGAAATATGAAAACTATTTTAAAGAAGCCTGTAATTACCGAGAAAGCAACAGCAATGAACGAAAATGGTGTATATGTTTTCATCGTAGACAAAAAAGCTACAAAGGCAGAAATCAAAACTGCTGTTGAGAAAATGTATCAAGACCAAGATGCTAAAGTTGTTAAGGTACGTACAGCAATTATTTTCGGTAAACCGAAATTTCGCTACTTAAAAACGGCAATTACTAAAGGTCATACTTCGACTTATAAAAAAGCATTTGTGCAACTTGCAGAAGGAAGCGCAATTGATATATTTGATACTGAGGAAAATTAATAGTGATTAATTTTTAATGATAAGTGATTAGTTAGATACAAATGAACAATAGGTAATTAATTAATCACTCCCCATTAATAATTTCAATCCTAATAAAAAATCCTTTTTTATTTTCTGTAAGAGAAAGTTAAATAGTTATTAGTTTTTTAGTGATAAGCGATTAGTTGAATACGAATTAGTAATTCATTAATCACTAACCATTAATAGTTAATCACTAATTATTCTCTTTTTTTTCCATTTTAGTTGTACTGTTTCTTATAGAAGAAACCACGAAAAAGTAGCAGTAATAGCGCAGAAAAACGCTTACTCATTTGTCAAGAATACTCGTATTCAAAGTAATAAAAAGTTATCAGAAACTGCGAAGCAGTTAATTTAACTGGTAACTCATTACTGACAACTGGTAACTGATTATTATTGTGCTGCAAAGCCTTTTTCGTTTAATCAAAATCAACATGGCTGTTAAAAAGTTAAAACCAATGACTCCAGGTCAGCGTTTTCGTATTGCTCCTACATTTGAGGAAATTACGACAAGCACTCCTGAGAAGTCTTTACTTGCTCCTTGGAAAAGGACAGGTGGTCGTAACGGATCAGGGAAAATGACAATTCGTCAACGTGGTGGTGGACACAAAAAACGCTACCGTATCATAGACTTCAAACGTTTAAAGCACGGTGTGCCTGCAACGGTTAAGTCTATTGAATATGACCCAATCCGTACGGCTCGTATCGCTCTGCTTTTTTATGCAGACGGTGCAAAAGCGTATATGATTGCGCCTCAAGGAATCAAAGTAGGTCAGACTGTTATGTCTGGAGAAGGTGCTTCTCCTGATGTAGGAAACTGTCTTCCTCTTGGTGTTATGCCTTTAGGTACAATCGTACATTGTATTGAAATGAAACCTGGTCAAGGTGCAAGCCTTGCTCGTAGTGCTGGAGCTTATGCTCAATTGGTAGCTCGTGATGGCAAATATGCTATTCTTAGACTTCCTTCTGGTGAAACTCGCATGATTCTAGGTACATGTTATGCTACTGTTGGTACAGTATCTAATGGTGACCATATGAACGTTATTATGGGTAAAGCTGGTCGTAAGCGTTGGCACGGTCGTCGCCCTCGTACTCGTGGTGTTGCAATGAACCCTGTCGATCACCCAATGGGTGGTGGTGAAGGTAAATCATCTGGTGGTCACCCTCGCTCACGCAATGGCTTATATGCTAAAGGACAAAAGACTCGCAAGGTCAATAAATACTCCAATAGCTTTATTATTACTCGTCGTAAAACTCGTAACTCTTAATTATGGCTCGTTCACTCAGAAAAGGTCCCTATATAGACTATCGCTTAGAGAAAAAAGTAGCTGCTTTAGAGCAGACTGGCAAGAAGACCGTTGTAAAGACTTGGTCTCGCCGTTCTATGATTTCTCCAGACTTTATCGGACATACTTTCGCTGTTCATAACGGCAACAAATTTATCCCTGTTTATGTAACTGACAACATGGTTGGTCATAAATTAGGTGAATTTGCACCTACTCGTAACTTTCGTGGGCATATTGCTAAGAAAGATAAGCGTGGTAAGAAGTAAGGTAGTCGTTTTTTTTATTTTGTTTCATCTTTCTAAACAACTAATTAATGGAAGCTGTTGCTAAATTACAGAACGTACCTACATCTCCACGCAAGATGCGCTTAGTCGCTGATATGATTCGTGGGAAAAAAGTAAGTTCTGCAATAAATATGTTAAAATTTGAGCCCAAAATTGGTGCTCGTTATATGGAAAAATTACTTCTCTCGGCAGTAGCCAACTGGGAAGTTAAACACGAAGATTTCGCTAACGAAATTGGTAGCTTAGTTGTAAAAACTGTTTTTGTTGATGGTGGTAAAATGCTTAAACGCATTCAGCCAGCTCCTCAAGGACGTGCTCACCGTGTACGTAAGCGTTCTAACCACATTACACTTGTTGTGGGATTACCATCAGAAGGTGCTTCACTTGCAGACATGACTGAATCGATTGCGAATCAGGCAGCAGAGCAAGCAGCAGAGGCTTTGGAATCAAACGACAAATCAAACCAAGATAACTAAAAACTAACACTATGGGACAAAAAGTAAATCCTGTTGGCTTTCGCTTGGGTATTGTTAAAGGCTGGGACTCAAACTGGTACGGTGGCAAAACTTTCGCAGACAAGCTCGTAGAAGACGAAAAAATTCGTAAATATATCCGTGCTAGAATTCAACGTGGTGGTATTTCTAAAATTATCATCGAACGTACACTCAAGCGCATTACCGTTACTGTTCATACTTCTCGCCCTGGCGTAGTAATCGGACGTGAAGGTAAAGAGGTTGATAACCTCAAAAACGAACTTCAAAAATTGACTTCGAAAGAAGTACAAATCAATATCTTCGAAATCAAACGCCCTGAAATGGATGCTCGTTTGGTAGGTGAAAATATTGCTCAACAATTAGAAGCTCGTATGTCACACCGTCGTGCAATGAAACAAGCGATTCAAGCTGCTATGCGTGCTGGAGCAGAAGGTATCAAAGTCAAATTGGCTGGTCGTTTGGGTGGTGCTGAGATGGCTCGTGTAGAACTTTATAAAGAAGGAAGCACGCCTCTTCACACACTTCGTGCAGATATTGATTATGCTATCAGTGAAGCAAATACTATCTATGGAAAAATAGGTATCAAAGTATGGATCTATAAAGGTCAGCTTTACGGAAAGCAAGATTTATCTCCTGCTGCTCTTGCTGAAAAACAAGAACGTAGTGGTGGACGTGGTGGAAATGACCGTGGCAATCGTCGTGGTGGAAATCGCAATGACAGAAATGATCGTGGTGGAAACCGTCGTGGTGGAAATCGCAATGACAGAAACGAAGGTGGTGGAGACTCTAGAGGTGGAAACAATCGTGGTGGAAACTCTGGTGGTGGAAATAACCGTAGTGGTGGAGGAGGAGGAAAAAGATAAATTTAGGTTTATCAATTTCTTAAACTAACAACACAGTTTCTGATATATTAAAAATGAGATATATTTCTTTTATAGAAATGTATCTCATTTTTTTGTTTCAGTATAAGATTATTATTATTTCCAAAGTTTGTAAGCAAAGCGCACATCTCCAGCAGGATAAATCATTCCATTCTCTAAATCCCAATCATATCCATATCCTAAACCTAAATTGAGATTAAATAAAAAACGTTTTCCCATAGACCTCTGAATTCCCCAATGAACATCAAAAAGTGTAACTTTATGAAATTGATATATATTTAAGCCATCTAAATTATCTGGACTTAATTCTCTTGAAGCATATTTAAAGCGAAAACCTACATAATTACCACTATTATTCAAGACAGATTTTCCTTTGTCTAGTCTCTTTTGTCTGTTGTAATAAAGTTTGTATTTAGCTTGAGCATAAAAAGCAGGTTGAGCAATCGCCCACGTATTCTCAAATTGATTTTCAAAAATGGTATAGCCACTACCTACACCAGCACCAATTTCAAATACAGATTTTTGACTTAATGGAATTTCAAAACCTAATCCAATTCCTTGTATTAATCCAATTTCTATTTTCGGAATGAATTGTAAAGAGTCTTGTGCTTTCAGATGGGTTGATAAAAGATTAAAAGCAATTAAAAGTGAAACGAAAAAAAAGTGATTTTTCATGAATGTAAATTAAATTGTATTTAGTTTTAGTGAATTTTTTCAGATACTAGATACATTATTTACTTACTAAGTTGCTTTATCAAATAAGTTTTTTAGATTTTTTAAATAAAATAGAAAATATTCATTTTAAAATACTTTTATCATCACAATCTTTCAAAAACAAAACCTTTTTCAGAAAAATGTTCTAAATAACGAGGCAAGGTATAAAGCATATTTTTTGCAGCTTTTATACTGTCATGAAAGGTAACAATAGAACCTGATTCGGTACATTCAATAGATTTTTGAAGACATATTTTGCGAGAAAGAAATTTATCAAAGTCACCTGTCAGAACATCCCACATGACGACTTGATATTCCGTGGAAATTTTTTGAAACTGCTCAGGAGTTAGTTTTCCGTAGGGAGGACGAAACAAAGAAACTTGCTCAAAGAGTTCTAAATTAGAATATTCTTCTAAGATAGTCTTCTTACATTTGTTTATATTTTCATAATAAATTTCATTTTCGTTCTTCCAACCATTTAAATGATTGTGAGTATGATTGCCTATTGAGTGTCCAGCTTCTACAATTTTTTTGAAAATATGTGGGTGTTTGATTACATTATCTCCAATACAAAAAAAAGTAGCTTTTGCTTCAAATTTTTCTAAAATAGTTAATACATTCTCGGTAATTTCTGGAATAGGACCATCATCGAAAGTCAAGTAAATAGTTGGTTTTTCGGAAGGCTTAAACCATAATAGGCGTGGAAAAAGCCATCGAACAATTTTGCCACTTTTATGGGGATAAGGTTGAAAACGCATTTTTTTATCAGTTATCAGTTACTAGTCATCAGTAACCAGTTAAAAGAAAGTCAAAAATATGAAATAAATATATTAATTTATTCTAAGTAGCCAAAACAGGGCATGTTCAGGAAAATAAAAACTGATTGAAATCGTGCATTCAGTTCCTTAGAACTGAACGTAACGCTTCCTCAGAAGCGTGATATTGCTCTGAGGAAGCGTAAAAGTTTATTTCTGAGAACGGTGTAACCCTCAGCGAAGCTAAAACAAACATACATTTTGTATGAACATGACTTGGTAGCCAAAAAATACTTGCTAATCAGTTCTAGTAGTTTTTTATTTTGTCTTATTACTTGTTCTCTATTTTTCGTTTAATTATTCCTTTGGAACATAAATTATTTCTGAAATCATAGAGGAAGTCATAAAAACACCTAACACATTTTCACCTTTTATGTTTGTTCTTGGATTAACAGGAGGTGGACTAAAAAGACCACCATCATTAAATACTACTGTTGTGAGGTCATTATAATAATCATAGGTTTCTTTTGTGATCGAATACTGCTCTAAACGCACTGTGTCTCCAGCCTCATAAATAAATGGAAACTGTAGTCCATCTATATTTTCGCCAATTCCTTGGTCACTAGCAAAAATCAAGTCGCCTGCATCTTCATAATTGAGCGTATCATTTCTATAATTTCTCCAAAAATAATAGTCTTGTGTATCTTGTGGTTCTTTGGCATAAAAATACAGATAATAACCTTCATCTTGGAAACGACTTTCAGGAACAAAACGAATTTGTAAAGAATCTATACCTGTTACACGATATATT
Organism: Bernardetia sp. MNP-M8; assembly: GCF_037126285.1. NCBI lineage: Bacteria > Pseudomonadati > Bacteroidota > Cytophagia > Cytophagales > Bernardetiaceae > Bernardetia > Bernardetia sp. MNP-M8. Next base: position 110,759 of record NZ_CP147012.1, on the reverse strand, counting down.
TTACTCTCTGAAGTAAACGTATTTCCTTTGTATTCGATGAGCAAATTATATGTATTTCCTACAACACCTTTATATTCTGGGTCTTGTGGCAAATAGAGTCCAGCTTCTTCGTTATTTTCCAAAAAGTCCATTTTATTACCGTCTTGGTCAGTTACCGAAACGATTGCACCCGATACTTTTGGCTCTTCTTTTGGGTCATAATAATCTAAGGTTTCGCCTAATCTAACAAAGGAATAGCCTTTTACATCGACAACTTCTGCTTCAACAATTAGAGCAGGAGATTCTGCACCTTTGAGAGGTAAGTCAATTACTTCTTCACACGAAGAAAAAGCAATTAAAATAAAAAGCAGAGTGAATGCTTTATTTAAAAATGATATATTTTTCATAATAGATGAATTTACACCCTAAGGATTTTCGAAATCCTTAGGGTGTTTAAAGTTTATTTTTTATCAAAAGAAAATTTAAAATTGTAAGTAATCGAAGGAATAATTCCGAAAAGGGTAGTTTGGACAGCCTCATACTCTCCTGTTCCTTCTTCATTTGCATCTTGTTTTTCTCTAAAGTAGATAGAAAATGCATTTTTACGATTATAGAAATTATAGATAGAAAAATTCCAACTTCCTTTCCAGTTTCTTTTTTGTTTTCCATCAATAGTAAGGGAAATATCAGCTCTATGATAATCAGGCAAACGACTATTGTTACGTTTTCCTGATTCATAATAATCTACTACACTATTTCCTACTTTATATCTTCCGACAGGGAAAGTAACAGCAGCCCCTGAAGTAAAAATGAAATTACCTGCTAGAGTAACTCTAGGTGAAAACTGATGAGCAATAATGACAGCTAAATTATGAGGACGATTATAACGAGGACTATAAGCATTTCCTAAGTTAATCTCTTCAATCTGACGCTGAGTAGTAGAAAGTGTATAACTAATCCAGCCTGTTGTTTTACCATAATTTTTCTTTACATAAAGCTCTAAACCATACGACCATGCATCACCTGCAGCAAGAGCTTCCTCAATATTATCGTTCAATAATAAATCTTCTCCATCTCTAACATCAATCTGATTTTGCATGTATTTGTAATAACCTTCTACTGATGCTTCCCATTTATTGTCAGCAAAATTTTGGAAAAAACCGAGTGCTACTTGGTCAGAAAGTTGTGGGTCAATGTGCTTGTTTGTCGGAATCCAACGGTCAAAAGGAAGAGCTGCCGTATTTGGAGAAACAGTTTGTAGATACTGACGAGTACGATTATATGATGCTTTTATAGCTGATTTTTCATTGATTTTATAATTTACAGCTAAACGAGGCTCAAAACCTGCATAGAAACTATAGGCTTCAAGTTTGTCATAACTAAGTGTATCTGTAATATTGGCATCAGTTTTTGGTTCTCCTTCTATATATTCATACTCTTCTGTTTTTCCGACATTTTGGAACATAGAAAAACGTAAGCCGTATTGAAGTATAAATTTACTACCTAGTTTTTGTTCATTAGCTACATAAAAAGCATTTTCGAAAGCAAATTTATCAGTTAGTTTGAATGTATTAAAAATAGATTCATCGTTTTGTGGTTTTATTTCCGTTGGATTAAAATGATGATAAATATTTTCTGTTCCGAAAGTCATGGTATTTTTAGGATTGATAAAATAATCAAAATCTAATTTGACTGAATAATCCGTAATTCCAGAATCCCAAGTAAAGTTTTGTGCGCCATCATTTACTTCAAATCCATAATTAAAATTACTGTAAATCGCAGTTGTATTTAAGAATAATTTTTGATTGAAAATATGATTCCAACGCAAAGTAGCTGTGCCATTTCCCCAATTTAGCCCAAAACCTTCTCCAAACTTAAACACATCTCTACCAAAATAACCTGATAAATAAATACGGTCTTTATCCGAAATTTCATAATTTGCTTTAGCATTAAAATCATAAAAATATAATTTGTTTTCTCTCAATGCTGTATCATTGGCAAATCTTAAAAACTGGTCAGCATACGTACGACGACCAGACAAAATAAACGAACTTTTGTCATTAATAGGTGCTTCAACAGTCAAGCGACTAGCCACTGTTCCAATTCCACCAGAAGCATTGAATTTTTTGTTATTGCCATTTTTCATTCTAATATCAATAATAGAAGACAAACGTCCTCCATATTGTGCAGGAATTCCACCTTTGTAGAGTTTTACACTTTTTATGGCATCAGAGTTAAAGACAGAAAAGAAGCCTAATAAGTGGGAAGCATTATAAACGGGTGCATCATCTAAAAGAATTAGGTTTTGGTCGTTTGCACCACCCCGAACAAAAATTCCTCCTGTTCCTTCTCCAGCACTCTGAACTCCAGGTAAAAGTGTAAGTGTGCGCAAAACATCAACTTCTCCTAAAAGAGCAGGAAGTTTTTTGACTTGTTCTACTTCTAATATTTGTGTACTCATCTGTACCTCTGTTACATTTGCATCAGCCTCACGCTCCCCTGTGATGACAACTTCTTTTAGGTCTTTGGCTTCACTCATTTCTATATTCAGAGTAATATCTTTGGTCAAGTCTACTTCAAAAATTTGATTTTCAAAGCCAATATAAGAAACCAAAACTCTATATTTTGCTGTTGGAAGTGTCAAAGAATAAAAACCATATTCGTTAGCAACTGCACCTGTTCCTGGCATATTTTCTACCAAAACAGTTGCTCCAATAAGTTCTTCTCCATTGGCTGCATCTCTAATTTTGCCACTTAGTGTATAACGGCTGTCTTGTTGTGCAAAAAGAGCCGTAGGAGAAAAAATAAAAGTTAAAAACACGGTGTACAGAACGCATAAAAAATGCGTAGTATATTGTTTCATAAAATTAAAAAGTAAGTTGAGAAACGTAATTGATTTAGTGAATAGTATGTCTGTTTTTTTGATTTCGGAAAGTCTGTATTACAAATGAAAAAGATGCATGTTTGTTTGTAAAAGTTGCTTTTCTAATTGTTTTATTAACTTAAGTCAATAAAATTAATTTTAAGGTAATCATACAAAGTAATTTTTCTCTTCATTTAAGTCTTTGACGAACTATAAGTTTGCTTCCCCCTATTAAGTTTACAGAAATAAATTAGCTTTAACTTGCTTTAACTTATTTTGATGTTCTGTATCCTCTATGTAGTTTTTTTATTCGTTTGTCGAATATATACTTGTATATATAGGTTAATAAAATGACAGTTTTATGATTTGCTAGGTTTTTGTTCGTAGTTATATTTTTAAGTATGTTTATAAAAAAGTTGCTTAATTTGTAGCATCTTTTGTTTTTTATAAAATAGACCCTAATTAATTGTATGAATAAGTCAGTATCTCTATTGTCATTGTCTAAAATAGCTTTTGTTATTCTGTGTAGTTTTTTTAGTATAATTTCTCTTACCTCTATGGCTCAAACAGCTTCCGATATTGAAGGAAAAGTAGAAGAAGGTAAGAAAGATGAACTTTCTGCTCGTCAAAAACAAGAACTCAAAAATCCGAATAGAAAGCCTTTTACAGCCGTTATTGGAGCGATGCAAGTAGAAGTAGATTTATTTAAACTTAAAGTTCATCCAAAAAGAGATACGGTTATTATGGGAGTTACTTTTACAGTAGGCAAAATGCGTACTCGTGATGTAGTGGTAGTAAAATCTGGAATTGGTAAAGTAAATTCAGCAATGACAGCAGCTCTTTTATTGGAACACTTTAATCCATCAGAAGTGATTTTTACAGGAATTGCTGGAGGAATTGACCCATTGCTTTTACCAGGAGATATTGTAGTGGGAGATAGAGCCGCACAACATGATTTTGGACAGCTAACAACGGAAGGAATTACAGTTTGGCAAACTTTTGATTACGATGAGACTTCAAACCCATTGTATTTCCCATGTGATTCTTTGCTTATTGCCAAAACACAAGAAGCAGGAGAAAAAGCAAGAATAAAATTTATCAGAACTTATGATGCCAAACGCAAACCAACTGTAAACACAGGTACAATAGTAACAGGAGATGTTTTTGTCGCTTCAACCCAATTCAAAAATCGTTTAGAAAAAGAATTTAAAGCTAAAGCTGTTGAGATGGAAGGTGGCGCAGTGGCTCAAATTTGTTATCAACAAGGAGTTCCATTTGTAGTTATTAGAAGTATAAGTGATACTGCTGATGAAAATGCAGCTAAGCTATATAAGAAATTTTTGAAGGTGGCTTCTTTTAATGCTGCTCACTTGGTAAGCGAGCTTATTTTTCTATTAGAGAAAGAAGATAAAAAGAAAATGAATAAGGAAAAGTAAGAATAATTATATTTTGATTAAATTGTGCTTTCAAACTTTAGTTTGAGATTTTACAACTTTTACTTATTCAAATTTATCAAAACTCATTTTTTATGAAAAAGATTGCACTTGTAGCTCTTGCAGCTACTTTTATGTTTGCTTGTCAGACCAAAAAAACAGAAGCTACTGAAGAAATTCCTGTTGAAGAAATGGAACTTTTAGAAGAAACTCCAACAGAAGAAACCATTGTTGTGGAGGAAACTCCTCAAGAAACAGTTTATGAAGTTCGTGGAATGATTGTCGAAATTCCAGCAGCCGACTCAGAAGGAAATGCTATGGTTATGGTTAGCCATGAAGAAATTCCTGAAGTAATGGGTGCTATGAAAATGGCATTCAAATCAAATGTTGCTTATTTAAGTGAAATAGCAAAAGATGATAAGGTTTCTTTCGAACTTGTTAAAACTGATGAAGGCTATACAATGAGAAATGTTACTAAACTTCCAGCAGAAACAGAACTTGTATTAATGAAATAATAATTTTTTAGCTATTCGTTCAAGTGTCAAAACTTGAGCGAATAGCTAAAATAAATCTAAAAATCTTCTTTATTTATCTCATAAAGAACACAATTTTCTAAGCGTTTATCATCTTTTAAAGCTGGGTGTTTGAAATCCTTTACGTATTTCATTCCGATTTTTTCCATTACTTTCCTAGATTTTAAATTTATTTTTGGTGCTACTGCTTTTATAGATTCTAATTTTATATCATTAAAAGCAAACTCCAAAGAGCGTTTTGCGCCTTCACTTGCATAACCTTTGTTCCAGTATTTTTTATCTAATCGCCAACCAATATCTACACAAGGCGTAAAATCAGCCTCAAAAGTTTGTTCTGTAATTCCGATAAAGCCAATAAACTCTTCTGTTTCCAGTTCATCAACAGCAAAATAACAAAAGCCATTATTTTCAAACTGAGTTGTCATTCTTTCTATAAAGTCCTTTGTTTGTTCTAAAGAAGGCAAATAAGGGAAAAATTCCATTATATCTTTATCAGAGTTAAGAGCAAAGAGGTTTTCTGTATCACAATCTTTCCAATTTCTAAAACCTAATCTTTGTGATTTAAAAATATATTTGTTATTCAAAGTAAAGTGTTTTTTAGTGAATTCTATTTTGATTATTTTTGTAGCGAATGCTTTAGCTTTCGTTATAATACCAAAATAAAAACTATTTTTTTCTTTAAATCGTAGTTGTTCAGTTTACGAAAACTAAAGTTTTCAGTACAGTTGCACTCACGCTAAAGCGTAAACTACAAAAGTATTTATTTGGCATAATTCAGAAATTGAAGCATATTTCAAAAATACTATAAAAAAATGATGTTACGCAAGAATAAAATTTCTACAAATTTCTTGTATAAATAAACGAAACCCACGATTTTAATCGTGGTAAAACAGTTAGAGAAGGAAACAGTGCCTTTTGTTTTATGGGTTTCGTTTTTTGACTGCGTAACCGTAATATCAGTAAATAAAACAAAATGGCTTTAAGAATAACAGATGCGTGTATAAATTGTGGAGCTTGCCAAATAGAATGTCCAAATAATGCAATTTATGAAGGTTCTCAAAACTGGTCTTTTGCAGAGGGAACAGATCTAAAAGAAGTAGAGACCGAAGATGGAAGAGTTTTAGATGCACATACAGAGTTTCCTCCTTTAGATGACTTTATTTATTATATCGTTGCTGAAAAATGTACAGAATGCAATGGTTTTCATGATGAGCCTCAATGTGCTTTTGTTTGTCCTGCTGACTGTTGTGTATCTGATGAGAATTTTCCAGAAACAGAAGAAGAATTATTGTTGAAAAAGGCTTGGCTGCACAAAAATAGATAATTATTCTGTTTTTTTGTAGAAGAGAAAAGACAAACTAGAATGTCGAATATATATATACTCACTTAGCAAAGTCAAATTATACAGTAGTTTGCTGAGATTTATATATATCGTTCACTCACATCTTGTGAATGAACGATATTTTCTTAAAAAGATAAAAACTTCTAAATATTCTACAATGGACATTCAACACCTTCATTTTCATAATGATTATATCCTTCTTCATTATATTGAGGAGTTGATAGATAAATATTTTTGTACTGTGATATTCTTGTAATTATACAATCACATTCATTATATGTTATTTGAGTAAATCTCTCAATATAATTAATATCTGTATATTCTATTTTTTGATATATTAAATCATTTTTTTCATTATATTCTTTAACAGTTGTAGATGTTAATATATTATCTGGCATATAATATGACTTCTCCATGATTGAGTTAGTACCATTTTTTGTATAAATTTTATAAGAATTCATTACAGAAGATTGGTCATATTCTTCACTACGAGTTAGAAAGTCACCTTCATAATAATACCTAGTGAGTCTTTCTAGTTGGTTAGAACCATTCAATTTTTTCTTTTCTTTTATTAAATTACTTTCATAAGTATTTATTATTACTCTATTTAGTACACCTTTGTAATAAATATCTTCACGCACTCGTAAGTTTCCTTCGTATGTGTAAATATCTTTAGAGTCTTCATTTCCTTCTTCATCATAATATATCCATAGCGTTTCATTTTTTCCTTCATAATGAGTTTCTTGCCATAGCTGTAGTCTTCCTGTATTGTTAGACATGTAATAAGTTTTCTTTGTATACGAAGAGCCACTATATTTGTATTCAGATTTCATATATAAGCTTCCCAATCTATAAGTTTCCCAATCTAACAATCTATCATTACCATCATAAGTGTAGGAATTAGTAGAGGTTAATATATTATTCTTATCAAATGTAGAATCTGTTATTACTAATTTATCTTCATAAGAATAGTTGGTGTAACTTTCCAAGGCACCGTTTTTATTGTAATATTTTTTTGTACGTATGATACAAGAAGTTTCATCATTACTTTCTTCTATTTGGTTTTCATCAAGGGTGTTTTCACATGAAAAAAGAGATATAGTAGTAAATACTAATAAAAGAAGTAGTCTAAAATTTTTCATAATTTTTTTTACTAAAAAGTGATTTATTATTTTTTTGCAAAGGTAGTTAATTTTTTAAAAAAAAATTACATTTGTTTTAACTCAAAAATAAAATCTATAAATACAATTTTCTACAGTACTGGACATGGTTTAATTTAGGTTGTATTTTGAATTTTGTAGTTTTTCGATAATTGAACTATTTTTTTTATTATTTGGTCTATGGAAGTAGCGTAAAATACTACTTTTCCGTACCCCATTCTAAATACAGATTCATAAAAAGATTCATTGTCTTTTTTTACTCTCTGTTTTGTTTTTACTCCTTCTAAGATACAGAGTAAAAAAGATGCAATTACTAATGCCATTAAAACACGAATTTTTCTTGGATTTACCATTCCTACCTCCTCTAAATGAAATCCATTTGTTTTCAAATGTTTAAATAAACACTCTATTTTCCATCTTAAATAATAGATAGCACTAATCTTTTCTTTTGTTAAACGATATTTGTTGGTTAATAAAATGACAAATTTTTCACTTTCTTTTGCTGCTTGCCCATTATAAGAAATAACTATTTTTAGTTTTTTTGCAAAGTCAGTTTCAAATTCTTGACTTACTAATTTGCCTAATTTAGCTTTTTTAAGCAAACTGTGGTACTTTTTAACCTCTAATTGATAATCTCCTTTACAAAGCCGAATAATATAAGTATATCCTTGTTCTTCTAAATACCTAAACCAAACTCTACCTTTGTATTCTCTATCAGCTAAAATTGTAAATCTTTTCAAAAAAGGATATAACAGTAAAGCTGATGCTAATAAACTTTTACGATGAGCCAAAGTAGAACTGCCTTTTCGTTCTAAATTTATCCAAAAAATAGGAATAGCCATTTTTCTATAAATAACACTTAATACCAAAACGTGATACGTATATTCGCCTAACTGCCAAACACTACCATCCATAGCTAGATAGAAAATTTCTTTTTTTACCTTCTTCCTATTTAAAAAAGAACCTATACTAAAAACTAAAATCAACTTCCAAAGTGTTTTTTGGACATAAACATCCAAAAAATAGCGAGTAAGACGCTTATAATGAGAATTAATTTGAACAGTAGGAGAATTTAAAAAAATACCTACTTGGTTTTTTAACTTGTTTAAATTAACTGTTTCTTTTATCAGAATACAGCTAATAAGCAACAAAGTAGTATGAACATGATGAATAGGAATATCTGAAAATTCCTTTGTATATTTGTTCAACAGGACGGAATAGAGCTTTTTGGTTTTCACACTTCTAAATTAACTCTTTCTGTCCTTTCTTTGTCAAAAATTTAACTCATGTCCAGTACTGTAACAATTTTCTCTGTTATATTCTTAATTTCAAATAATAGAAAATAGACAATTTCCCATAAAAAATGTTATTCATTCATACTAGTAAGTCAGAAATACTCCTAACTTACAAATTGTATTAGCTTATTACTCTATTTTTATAGCCTTTACCTCAAAATAAACTGCCTGTGATTTATTTTTCCAATCGTTTGAATCAGTTGTTAAATCTAGTGCAGGTTCGTAAATTATATGTGGAGGGTTTTTGATAACAGGAACAATACAAGTGTCTGATTTACAGTTTAATAATAGCGTTTTTCTATCATCTAATTGCATAGTATAATTATAGGCTCTTCCCTTCAAAATATCTGCATAAGCTGCCCGAATAGGATTATTTTCTTTGTATAAAAATAGAAATATAACCAAAGGAGCAATCAATTTTGTAAAAACAGAAGCATTTTTGAATATAGAAAAATCAGAACTGTAGTTTGGGTTAGAGTTTTCATTAATATAAAAATAAACAAACACACTCACTACATAAACCCAACCTGTTAAAAACAAAAAATACACAATATTATTGATACGCATCGGAAGCTCGCCACCAATAGAAACATAACCAATAGAAAAACTTCCAAAAATAACTCCTATCCAAACTAGCAAAACCCAAAAGCGATTTACTTTAAATATAAAATCAAAAAGAGAGTGAGTAACAATTTTTTGAGCAAAAGGAAGGTAAAATAAAGTAAAAACTAACACAGGAGTTTCGAAAAACCAATAAAAAATATAGTTTAATGAATTAGGAATCAGTTTGGGCAAAATAAGTAGAGGATTGGAAAGACTCTCAAAGTGAGTACCCCTAATAGAATTTCCCCCTGCGAATACAGAAAAGCAAAAACAAAAAAAAGCAAAAAGAAATAAAAAACTATAAAAATTATCTACTTTTTTAGTATTAATCAATTTGGTAAGCCAAATTACAGCTATCAATCCCACTACAAAAGAAGATATAATTTCCATACATCCACAAAGCGCAAAAGTAAAAAAGAGAATAAATAGATTTTCTTTATAAGCAGATGTAGAACTATCAATTTTGTATTCTCTTTCAAGCAAAAAACCTATCCAAAAAATAACAAAACAGTTTATTAGCATATAGCCTGAAGCACAAATAAACCAATAAAAGCCTTCTGCAAGGCTCGGCATTCCATAAATATATACAATGAAAATGCTGCTTGTTAAAAGTAGTTTTTCTTTTTTTGAATTGGTAAAATTAAGTTTATCAATCATCCAGTAAAAACTGAAAAAATTGGCTACCAAAATTAAGAAAATAAAAATTGGATAAAAGCCTTTCCAATAAACAATCAATTTTAGAAAAATGGAAACAAAAAATACAGAAAAATAACGCCCAGACCAATTTTTATACATAGAAGAGGCAAACTCTAGGCTACTCATAGAAGAGAGTTGTGTAAAAAAAGGAAATTCATCTGCCGACGGACGTGCAAAAAAAGTCAATAAAAAGAAGGGTAGAATACACAAAAAAAGAAAAATGATTTTCAAGTTTAATACAGATGATTTTTTGAATGGAATCATTTTTCTTTGTTCGTTTTAAGGCAATTGTTTAAAAAAATTATTCTTCAATGCGTTTGATTTTTGCTCCTAAGGCATTCAAACGCTTATCGATAAACTGATAACCTCTGTCTATTTGTTCTGCGCTATGAATAACACTTTTTCCTTGTGCCGAAAGAGCAGCCAAAAGAAGCGAAACACCTGCACGAATATCTGGTGATGTCATCGGAATTCCTCTCAAATCTTGTTGCCTTCCAAGTCCTAAAACAGTAGCACGATGTGGGTCGCACAAGATTATTTTTGCTCCCATATCAATCAGTTTATCTACAAAAAACAAACGGCTTTCAAACATTTTTTGGTGAATCATAAGCGTTCCATGTGCTTGTGTGGCTACTACCAAAACAATCGAAATCAAATCAGGCGTAAATCCAGGCCAAGGTGCATCTGCAATTGTCAGAATAGAGCCATCAATATAAGAATCTATATGATAATGTTCTTGTGCAGGAATAATAATATCATCATTTTCAAAAATGAGATGAATTCCTAGTTTTTTAAATGTATTTGGAATGCAACCCAGTTTGTCTATGCGAGCATTTTTGATGCGAATTTCAGATGCTGTCAGGGCAGCAAGTCCAATAAAACTTCCTATTTCTATCATATCAGGAAGCATTGTATGCTCTGTTCCTCTTAATTTCTCAACTCCTTCAATAGTCAAAAGATTTGAGCCAATTCCTTCTATTTTTGCACCCATTCTGCAAAGCATATCACAAAGCTGCTGAATATAAGGTTCACAAGCTGCATTATAAAGTGTAGTTTTTCCTTTTGCAAGCACAGCAGCCATCAAAATATTTGCTGTTCCTGTTACAGAAGCCTCTTCTAATAAAATATATTTTCCTTTTAGGTCAGTAGCATCAACATTATAATATTTGTTTTCAGCATCATAACTAAATCTTGCTCCTAATTCCTCAAAACCTCTAAAGTGGGTATCTAATCTTCGCCTTCCAATTTTGTCTCCCCCTGGTTGCCCTAAACGACATTTTCCAAAACGAGCCAAAAGTGGTCCCATAATCATGACAGAGCCACGCAAAGCTCCTCCTTGTTTTATAAAATCAGGGCTGTATAAAAAATCTAAATCTATGTTTTTTGCTTCAAATTTATAGGAATGGTCACTTAGTTTTTCAGTTTCTACTCCTAAATGCCCTAACAAGTCAATAAGTTTTAATACATCACGAATTAGGGGAATATTATTGACTATGACAGGTTCGGCAGTCAATAAGACAGCACACAGAATTTGTAAGGCTTCGTTTTTTGCGCCTTGTGGGGTAATTTCTCCTTTTAGTGGTGTTCCTCCTTCTACTTCAAAGGTTACAGATTCTTTTAATTTTGTCATATTTACTAATTATTGTTTTAGTTTTTTAGTATTATTTTTTAAAGTAGCAGAAATTTAAGGGTTTTGTTTACCAATTACAAAGTCACAAAGGATAAAATATAGAATTACCTCTAAATCATACTGAATATATAAAAAATAGCTTTCAAAAAAGGAGATTGTTAACTAATTTTAGTCGCTTAAAATACTTATTTCATAGAATATTATTTGCTTTTTAACCTAAAAATTAGTTAATTATAATTGTAAATTTCTTATGTCCCTTTGTTGCATATTAAAATTTATTTTTCAGTAAAAAATATTTTCTACCCTTTTTCAAACGACTTATGCAAGAAGTAGCAACTGTTAAATCGTGGATAAATATCAATGCTAGTCCTTTTGCTTGGCAGCGTATTTTATTCAAGCTCTTACCCGAATTTAAAAAGGAAGGTTTCTTTTTTCATACTATAAAAGATGATAGTAAACTTTCGCCTACACTTTTAGAAAAAATATCTGAAGCTCTTTTGGATACCTACAAATTAGAACTTTCAAGAGATTTTTTTAGGAATTCTAATCAAAAAATAAATTTAGCTTCTGATACTGATTTACAAAATAAATCAAATCAAAGTCAAGAAGAAGACCTCTTTAAAGATAATTCAACTAATTTAGATGATTTAATATAGATAATTATTATTCCCCTTTTATTCATTTATAAAATTTATGCAACAGACGACCCAACTTTTGCGAGGAAACTATCAATATGATAGAAATGCCTACATCGCTGCTGGTGAACCAATGATTTTTCATTGTCATCATTACAATGTTTATTTACAAGCTGTCATTGAAGATACTAGCTCTTATTTAAATGTTTATCCAATGCTTTCAGACAGCGCACAAGAAATTGTTTATACACAGTTTTCTAATTTTTTTAAGGAAAACCAAGATTTATCAGTAGAAGATAAAAAATATATTTGTCAAGATTATTTTAGTTTTTGTGGCTTTGGAATAATTGATTTAACAAATCTCACAAAAGAAGGGGGGAAAGTAATTGCTCCTTTCGAACATTATGGAATTGGCTGGAAAACTAAATTTGGTCTTCGTGAAAAGAATAAAAAAGGAGTTGCTTTTTTTGCTGCTGGTTATATAGCAGGTGCGACAGAAGCTATTTTTGATTTGCCTTTAGGAACTCTTTGTACAGAACAAAAAGAATGTATTTCTCAAGGAGATACAAAAAGTAGTTTTGAAGTGTTTTTTAGAAAAAATAATACAGAAGATGAAAATCATACTGATTTAGTTGCTTCTCCACAAGAAGGCAAATATCAAACATATCAACTCAAACAACCCTCAAATACAACCATTGATTATGAAGGAATAAGACAAGCTCTTACAAATATGGACTTGCAGGGAGATTCTCAAACAGGCTTAATTGATGCTTTCGGAGTTTTGCTTACTCGTATGTATGCCAATTACTACTGTTTAATTTCTTATAAATTATTACGCCTTTTTGAAGATGAAATGGGAAAAGATGGTCTTCCTTTGGCAGCAGAACTTCTCACAGAAGCTGGTCATGTTTGTGCTTATAATACCTTTGGTGGCGTAATGCAATCAACAGAATGGAATGCTATGATAAAACCAATGATTGAGAAAAAACACGATTGGGTACACGGAATAACAGCTGTTGTTAATGCTTTTGGTTGGGGATTTTGGGAAATAGAAGAATTAAAACCTAATCAAAAACTCAAAATGAAAATTGTGAGTGGATATGAGCCAAATAATTATCTAGCTCATTTTGATAGTCATACTGATTTACCAATTTCTTTTTTAGCCTCTGGAGGAATAGCAGGAATTATGAATTTGGTATATAACACCTCTCTAACAGAAGATTTTATCACGTTAGATGAAAATGAGTATAAAAAAATGATTCAAAAAACTTCTTTGTTCCAAGCCCAAAAATATATTTGCAGAGTAAAAGAACACAGTCAGTTTGACCAAATTACAGTATCCTCAATTGCAAGTTAAGACTTACAAACTCAAATTAGTTTTATTATTTTGATGAACAATTATTTCGAAATAAAACAAATCAAAAACTGTCGCAGATTTATACGAAATTGCTATACACTTTCTAAATTGATTGATAAAAAATTATTGCATCAATTAGAAGATTATGGTTATTTAGAAATTCAAAACTTTTCTTCATTTTCTCCTTTAGCAAAAGATTCTTTCAAATTAAAACTAGAAGATATTTTAGAGATTACAGGAGTAATAGAAGGGAATCAGTTTTTTATTACAATTGCAAAAACAGATTTGAGTTTAGTTGAAAAAATAGAACAAGAACTTGTAAACTGGATAGAAAATTAGTTTTAAAATAGCAAGAAACAATAAAAAACGAGTTGGATAATAGATTATCTAACTCGTTTTTCAGTTTATATCTTAAATTTTAGTTGATGTCTTAAACTCTAATTCCGATAATTGTAATATCATCACGCTGATTAGTTGTTTGTTGAAAATTATCCAAATAATCTACTAAAAATAAATGTTGCTCAGCAAGTGATTTATTTGAAATTTGATTCATTATATTCAAAAACTTGAGTGTTCCAATTTTGTCTCCACTTGGATTATTTTGATCAACATAACCGTCGGTAGTAAGATAAAAAGTAGAGCCTTTTGGAACTTGAAACTCGTTGTTTTCAAATGGCTTTTCAAGATACTGCTTTCCTCCAATAGAACGTCTGGTAGCTGATACAATTTTCAACTCAGTTTTTTCTGTACTAGAGTGTGATGGTGGTAAAGCATAATATAAAGCTCTTTTTGCTCCTGCATATTCTATTTTTACGGTTGAATTATTTTCTGATTCTGCAATATGAAAAGCACATAAACACATATCCATTCCATCAGAATTTGATTCTTGATTTTGATGAAGAGCTGCTACCAAACGCTTATTCATGTCTTCCAAAATTTGAGATGGATTAGCATTTGGAGTTTCATTAATTATTTCTGTTAAAATAGAGTGTCCTATCATAGACATAAATGCCCCTGGAACTCCGTGTCCAGTACAATCAATAGCTGCCAAGTAGGTAATTCCTTTTTTGTGAGCTAGCCAATAAAAATCACCTGAAACAATGTCTTTTGGATTGTAGAGTATAAAATGTTCTTTAAATAATTTTGCAAATTCATTTTGATGAGGCAAAACTGCTCCCTGAATAGTATTTGCATAACGAATAGAATCAGTAATATTACGATTCTTTTCTTCAATCATTTGATAAGCAGAAACATTGTCTAAAGCAATTGATGTATAGGCTGCAAGTGTTCTGAGAATGGTAAGCTGTTGTTCGCCATAGGCATTTTTTTCTAAGCTCTGAACCGTAATTACTCCAACTGGTTTTTGCTCTACAAACAAAGGAAGATAAACAAAAGATTGAGGAATCTGTCCTACTTTAGCAATAAACTCTTCTCCTTTTTCTTCCTGAATTTTTTGTAAATGTGCTAGAAAATCATTTTCGATAAGTTCTTTTTGCTGTGTGAAGCAAATGACAGCTTTACTTTCAGCTTCCTCTAATCTATCATAATGAAAAGGCATTTCTTCATCATTCTCTATAAAACCAGAGAACTCAATACGTTGTAATTGTGGATTGTAAAGTCCAATACCAAAAAACTCGGCTGGCATCAGTGCATTTACATTACTATAAACAGTTTTTACCAAATCTTTTTGATTCAAGATTTGAGTAATTTTCTGACCAATTTCAGAAAGTATTTGAATGTTTTTGTATGATTTTTCTACTTCCTCTTTTTGAAGATAGATTTCTTCATTTTGTTCTGTAATAGATAAATTTGCTTCTCTCAAACTTTCTGCTTGTGCTTCAATCTCTTCTTTTTGTTGGTTTATTTCAGCATTGGCAAGCATTACATTATTGGCTTGTTGTTCTATTTCTTCTTTCTGTTGCTGAATTTCGGCAGTTCGCTGTTGCACAATTGATTCTAAATTAGCTTTTTCTTTCTCTAAACGACGAGTATTCCATTTTACTACAAGCCAAACTAAAGCAATCGCAAAAATACTATATACAATATATGCCCACCACATGCGATACCAAGGAGGAGTTATCTCAAAAGAATAACCAGCAATATTACTTACCTGTTCATATCCATTTTTTCCTTCTACTTCAAAGGTATATTTTCCTTCGAAAAGATTAGTATAAATGGCTTTACTATCCGTTGTCCATTCGCTCCATTGCTCATTAAATCCCTTCAAACGATAACGATAATTGTTTTTCCCTTCTCCAAAATCAGGTAACGCAAATTCAAAAGTAAGGGAATTAAATTCATACGATAAATCTTCATCTAATGAAATAACTTGATAGGAAGGATTTTTATTAGTAAGATACTTTTGTGCAAATCCACCATAAATAACAGAATCTTTACCTATTTGAACCTTACGAATCAAAATATTTCTTGCTTTATAATAGTCAGTATCTGCTTTTGGGTCATATCTAAAAACTCCCTCTGAACCTCCAAACCACATGGTTCCGTCAGGAGCTAAATAATGACCCAAAACCATCATTTCAGGTATTTTCTTAAAAGGAGTTTCATATAACTGATAACTTCCATCAGCTTGTTTTTTTGCTATTCCGATTGCACCTGTTGCACTTTGAAGACCAGCATACCACAAATCACCATTAGAAGCCTCTGTAAATGAAAAAATATCTCTGCTTTTATCTGTAAGAGTTGTACCTTCTAGCTCTGGTGCAGAAATCATTTTATCAGTTGTTTCATCGTATTTATATAATCCTGTTTCTGTTGCAAAAATAATTTCATCTTTGAAAGGATAAACTAATACGTTTTTGAGTGATAAAAATCCTTGTTCTTCTTTGTAATATTTTATTTTATCAGCCGTAATTTCTTCAGGCTTTTCATAATAAGGGATTTTGATAGCACCATTTCTAAATGTTCCTAACCAAAGATTACCATTTTTATCTTCTGCCATCATTCGAACATCATCATTCAAATCTTTTATTCGTCCTTCATTTGTCCATTTGCCATTTTCATATCGTATAGCATTTACACCATTTCCAGTAAGTAAGAAAATACGATTGGGGTTTTTCTCAGATTGATAAAAATCAAAAATATTATCTCTATTTATGAATACTCGCTTTGCAGTTGAGTCTGTAATTTGATGTAATCCATAATTATCACTTACTAAAAGCTGTTCTTTTTGAGGTGTACCATCTTTAGAAACAGGTGTAAAACGAGTAAAAGCCCAAGTCTGAGTATCAAATGGTGTATCTCCTTTTATTCTTTTTGCTTTATCTCCATCTAAATAGTACAAACCTTGATGAGTTGCAACATAAGTTTTACCCTCAAAATAATGTATTGCTTCTACAACTCCATCTAAGCCTGAATTTTTATCCCAAAACGAGATTGGAGAAGCTGTTTCTACATGAGCTACTCCTTTATTCATCGCTACAAACAAATTTCCTTTGTCTGTAACAATCATATCATAAATAGCATTTGTCAGAAGTCCAGTTTCTTCTACAATTTTTTGCTGTAGAATGCCTTTTTCATCTAAAATATAAATTCCACTTCGTGTGTCTAAAACAGCTATTTTGTTGGAAGGCAAGCGAACAACCTTATTATACACTCCATACGTATATTTCGTTTCTTGTAAAAAACTTAAAAATTCAGGGTATTCTTCTGAAATATCTTGTGGTTCGCTGGTATCAAACTTAGAGCTAGAAACACGATATAATTTTCTGTTGATAACTGTAATTCTTCTATCTTCTGCACGAGTATATTCTCTAGCATATATAAGATAGGAATTTTCATTTTCTTTTAATACAAAATCAACAATATGATTTTGATAAAATGAATTAGCTGAAATAGGCGAAAACTTTTTATTTTCAAGCTTTTGAACTCCTTTATTAAAATCCCAAAAATAAGCTCGTTGATTTACATCAAAAATAACTTGATAGGCATTATAAGAAATAGTATCTATTTTTATGTTTTTTCCATTATCTTCTAAAACAAAAAACTTTCGTAATGACATAGCGTAGAAAATAAGCTCATTGCTTGTTTCTGTTTTTTGCTGAACAATCTTCAAAATTCTATCAAACTGAGGAATACTATCTAATAAATCACTCAAAGATTGATATTCTAAATACCCTTCTTGATTAGAAGAGAGGTAGCCAAATTCGTTTGTTGAGCCAACATATACTTTATTTTTCTGTTCTTCTGCAAAGTTGGGATAAAACATTGAAAAAGAAGTTCCTTTACTCTTAGTAATAGGAATTATTCGCCAATTATTTCCATCAAACTCTAAAACACCATCACCATTTCCTATATATATTACACCACGACCATCTTGTGTCAAGCTCCAGTTCTGAACATGTGCTTTGTATTCTTTTGATGTATAGTTATGGATAAATGGTTTTCCTACTTGTGCCTTTAAAGGAATATAAATCAAAAAGCATAGAAAAAACAAATAAGAAAAAACAATATGTTTTGACTTAAAATTATTTTTAATGTGATTTATAGTAAAAGAAGAAAATAATTTTTTCAAGGGAAAAAAATAAAATATCTGAACAAAAATTAATAGAAAGAGAATAAGGGAATTCTCTAAGACTAAAAATAGTTAATCTATCTGAGAAATACAATCTAATTGTTGATTAATGCAGTTAAGTATATTAATTATATCTCTATAAATTCATAAATTAATTAAAAAAATAATTATATTAGATTTGGAATTAAGTCTTATTCATTAATCCATTTATCTTATGAGGCATACTAGAATTATTTTTTTTTCAATTTTGTTACTCACTTTATTTTTAGTCAATACCTTTTGCTTTGCTCAAAAAAATGAACAAAACATACAAAAACGAATAGATAGTTTAAAACATATATTGCCTACCCAAACAGATACTGCAAAGGCACATACCCTCTATAATTTGGCGTATGCTTACAGGTATTCTGAGCCTCAAAAAGCAAAAAAATATGTAAAAGAAGCTATCTTAGAAGCTACTCCTAAACAATCGTATATTCTTGCCCCGTCCTTGAATTTGTTAGGAATGTTTTTGAAGCACGAAGGAGATTATCAAGAGGCTTTACATGTGTTTTTATTGGCTTTGCCTCTACAAAAAGAAACTGACAATAAAGTAAGTTTAGCAAGTCTAAATAATGATATAGGACTTTTATACAAGAATACAGGAAATTTTGAGCGTGCATTGCCTTACTATAAGGATGCTTTAGAAATTTGTGAGGAAATAAAAATGCACAAAGGTTCGGGAATGATTCTAAATAATATAGGTGTAGTTCATCAAGAATTAGAAGAATATGAAGAGGCAAAACCGTATTATTTTGCTGCCCTTGAAAAAGGGAAAATTATACAAGATTCAAGTGTTTTTGCTACTGCTTTTGGTAATTTAGGAGAATGGCACGCATTGCGTCAAAATTATGACAGCTCACTGTATTATTCCAAAATGACTTTAGAAATTGATAAAAAACAAAAAAACAAAGGTGGAATTGTTCTTTCTAGTCTGAATATTGGTGGAGTTTATATGGAGAAAAAAGAGTTTAAGAAAGCAAAACCATATTTAGAAACAGCTTTAGAAATAGCTTTTGAGATTAATGCAAAACCACTTATTAGCAATACCTATAATTCGTTAGCAAATTATTATGAAAAACAAAGTCAATTTAAAGAAGCATATCAGTATCGAACAAAAAGACAGAATTTACAAGATAGTATCTTAAATGAATCTAATCAAAAAGAAATAGCACGACTACGAGAAAAATATGAAACAGAGAAAAAAGAGCAGGAAATAATTACACTCAACCAAGAAAATCAGATTAAAAGTCTAGAACTCTCACAAGCAAAAAATAGAGAACGAATACAGATTGGAAGTTTTATTTTCATACTAATTCTATCAACAGTAGGAATTATTTTAAATCAGAAGAGAAATCAATACAAACAAAAAATACAACTTGCTGAAAAAGATAATTTTTATTTTGCAGCACTTGTAGAAGCTCAAGAGCAAGAACGTAAACGCATTGCAGCTGATTTGCATGACGGTTTAGGACAACTTTTGGCAGTGGCTAGAATGCAGGTTTCTTCTTTAGAGCCTTTGATTGAACTGGGTACAAATGAAGAAGAAAGACAAGAAGATAAAGAGACATTTGAAAAATCAGTGCAAACATTGGATTTAGCTTGTAAAGAAATTCGTAATGTCTCTCATCAAATGATGCCTTATGCACTCATTGAACAGGGATTAGTTTCAGCTATTAAAGACTTAATACAAAATATAAATGAGGTAGAAAACAATAAAATGAAAATCAGTTTTTTAACAAATCTCATAAATCAAGAATCATTGCAGGAGCGTTTAAATTCTTCTTTAGAGGTTTCTATTTTCAGAATTGTACAAGAAGTAATCGGAAATTCACTCAAACATGCAGAAGCTAATCAGTTTGAAATTACATTAAATCAAAAAATAGAAGATGCAAATCCTGAAATTTTATTACTTTTGAAAGACAATGGAAAAGGATTTGAAACCACTCAGATTACAGAAAGTAAGGGATTGGGATGGAAGAATATTCATTCAAGAGTAGCTATGGCAAAAGGAAAAATTGATATTTTGAGTAAAAATGGAATGACTATACACATAACTTTCCCCTATAAATAAAAATGTACTTTACAATTTAGCGTGAGAAAATGTAGTGAATACTTGAGTATTCGTTTTAATTTAATTGGCACAGAAAAAATGCAGGAAGAAAAACAAACCATAAAATTACTCCTTACTGATGACCACCAAATGCTTTTGGATGGAATTCGTTCGCTATTAAAAAGAGAACCTGATATTGAAATTATTGCTGAGGCAACAAATGGAAAAACAGCTTTAGAAATTTTACAAAAACAAGCAGACAATAATATTCCTATTGATGTTTTATTGACTGATATTAGTATGCCTCAAATGGATGGTGTAGAACTGACACGATTAGCCAAACTTCGTTTTCCAGATTTGAAGGTTTTGGTTTTGACAATGCATGATGAAAGAGCTTTAATAGAACAGATTTTGGCAGTAGAAGCAGAAGGTTATATTTTGAAGAATATTGGCAGAAAAGAACTTATAAAAGCAATAAAAAAAGTAGCAGAAGGAAGTTCGCATTATAGCCCAGAAGTTTTAGAGGTTATTATGCAAAAGAAAAAAGAACAAAATCACGAAACTCCTGCCAATTCTCTTACCAAACGAGAAACTGAAATTGTACAACTTATCTGTAAAGAATATTCAAGTGCAGAAATAGCAGAAACTCTTTTTATTAGTACAAGAACTGTAGAAACACACCGAAAAAATATTTTACAGAAAATCAATGTGAAAAATGTGGTTGGGTTGATAAAATTTGCTTTTAAACATCAGTTGGTTTAATTTCTGAAAATTTTAATCTAATTACTTACTCAAAAATTCCTACCTTTGTAGATTAATAGATAGTTGATTAATTTATCAATTATTCAATTTGCTCAAAAAATTATTACAATTATCTAATTGAATAGCAATTAACTGGTTATTAAATAACTGGTTACTGATGACTGTTTACTGATAACTGAAAAACTGATAACTGAAAAAAAGATTTGGATTCTCCTAACTTCATAGATTACGTTAAATTATTTCTTCGCTCTGGTAAGGGTGGAGCAGGTTCTAGACATTTTCGCAAAGAAAAACATGTTCCTTTGGGTGGTCCTGATGGTGGCGATGGTGGGCGAGGTGGTCATATTATCATTCGTGCCAATTCCCAACTTTGGACACTTATACATTTGCGTTACCAAAAACACATCTTTGCAGAAGATGGAGGAAATGGAAGTGGACAAAAAAGTTCGGGCAAACAAGGCGAAGATACCATTTTGGAAGTTCCGTTAGGAACAGTTGTAAAAAATTCTGAAACAGGTGAAAAAGTAGCTGAAGTTTTGGAAGACGGACAAGAAGTGATTTTAGTAAACGGAGGACGAGGAGGATTAGGTAATTTTCACTTTCGTACTTCTGTCAATCAAGCTCCTGAATATGCTCAACCAGGTGAGCCTTGTGTTGAAGATTGGTTTACACTAGAATTAAAAGTTTTGGCAGATGTCGGCTTGGTAGGTTTTCCAAATGCAGGAAAATCGACGCTGCTTTCCGTTGTTTCGGCGGCCAAACCAAAGATTGCAAACTATGCTTTTACTACACTTGTTCCTAATTTGGGAGTAGTTCCTTATCGTGATCATCGTTCGTTTGTGATGGCTGACATCCCTGGAATTATTGAAGGAGCAGCAGAAGGAAAAGGCTTAGGTGTACGTTTTTTAAGACATATTGAAAGAAATTCCATGCTTTTGTTTGTCATTTCGGCAGACACAAAAAATATTCAAGCAGAATATGATATTTTGGTTGGAGAACTTGAAAAATACAATCCAGAATTATTAGACAAAAAACGTCTTTTAGCTATTTCAAAAATGGATTTGATAGATGACGAACTTAGAACACTATTAGAACCTGATTTGCCAAAAGATATTCCTCATATTTTTATCTCAGCAGTCGCTCAAACAAATTTAGATGTCCTGAAAGATAAAATTTGGGAGAATTTGCATAAGTAATTTATTAAATTAAATCCTCGTTGATGGATTCATTTGAGTCTCAACGAGGATTTAATACTAATTTACTCATCTCTAAGAGCCTCAATCGGATTTACTCTCGCTGCCAAAATTGCAGGGATAAGACCAGCAATTGTTCCTGAAATAATTAATAAAATTAAAGCTCCAACAGCTACTTTCCATTCAATTAAAGGATTAGCAAAAAACTGATTTTCAGCTTTCATTGTCTTTAAAAGGGTATTTACTCCAAAAACAACAGATGTTCCTGTTACCAAACCCACATAACCTGGGAGAGCTGTCAGAAAAATAGCTTCTTGTAAGATAAGTGAAACAATAGAACTTGGTGTAGCCCCTAGAGCTTTTCGGACACCAATTTCACGAGTACGTTCTTTTACCGTAATTATCATAATATTACCTACTCCAATAATTCCAGCCAAAAGCGTAAACACTCCTACAAACCAAATAAAACCACGAATAGCGATAAAAATAGTATCAAATTTTTGAAACTCTTTGCTTGTGTTCCACGAACCAATCGCAGAAAAATCTTCAGGAGAAACAGAATGATATTTTCCTAAAGTTAGTTTTACTTCTTTTTCTATTTCCGTAGCATCAGCTTTTGGATCTATTGTACAGACAAACCAATCTATCTTGTCTGACATATTAAAAATTTGTTGTGCTGTTGTGACAGGAATAAAAACAGCTTCTTCTTCTTCTTGTGCATTATTTCCACTTCTCACTTCTCTACAAACTCCTACAATCTGAAAAAATACATTTCTAGCCTTAAAATATTTTCCTACAATTTTTTCTGGATTTTTTTCTACTGTTTCTGTTCCAAAAAGTTCTTTTGCAACAGATTGCCCTAAAATGGCTACTTTTCTTTTTTGGTCAATATCAATTTGATTTAAGAAACGCCCTGCCAAAATAATTTTTGCATTGATTTGAGTAAGCTCTGGTGTTTCTCCACGCATAGAATAGGACGCATATTTTGTTCCATAGCTCATCGGAACAGTTCCTACTTCTATTCTAGGTGCAACCACTTCAATTTCTTTGACTTTCTTTTGAAGGGCTTCTACATTAGCAAGCGTATATTGAAAACGTCTCCCTGCCTGTAAACCATTATAAGGAATTGTTGTTTTTCTTGACCACACAAAAAGCGCATTGGAAGCAAAACCAGCAAACTCTTGTTTTACTCCATTTTCAAGTCCACTTCCTGCACCAAGCATAAAAACAAGCATAAAAATACCCCAAAAAACACCAAATGCTGTCAGAAAAGTACGCAGTTTGTTCTGTTTTATAGTGAAAAATATTTCTTGCCATTTATCTAAGTCAAACAAAGCAGTGATTAGTTATTAGTGATTAATTATTAATGAATACAATGAATCATTAATACAAAACAAAAGAGGGTGTATTTTCTGATGAATAAATCTATTCATTTTTAATGAAAAAACAGAATTTTAGAAAGATAAAAATTCATAAATGTAGAGAGTGAAACTGATAATGTCAAATATACACAAAGTTTTCATTTGTATAATAGATAGGAATAGCATTAACAATAAAACAAAAAAGAGACAGGCGAGAATGTTTTGTAATTGCTAAGAAAGCGAAGATATTTGAAATGTGTAATAGTTACTCTATAAAATATTGATAATAATATCAAACTATTTTTGTGTGATACTTACATATACTAAATTGATGTATAATTATTGTGAAATGAAATAATTGTTTTATATAATATATGAATTTGAGGCAATTATAGTTGTTTTTAATAAATAAGACCATTTTTTAGGTTCTATTACACATGTCTATTATTTGCAACGTATATTCAATACTATTGATTTTTTAATTAAATTAACTTAAAATGATTTTTTTAAGTTATATTGCCAGTGTAACTAACACAGACGGTGTCCGAAAAGTCTTTTTAATAGAGTAGGAAAAATACAAATTTTAGAACCATGAAAAAAATTAAATTAGCAGTAATACTTTTACTATCTACAACTATGTTTATGTCTTGTGAGAAGCAAGAAGAACTTTTAAATCAAACGATTCAGAAAGAAAATCAAATTTTGGTAGAAAATATTAATTTTGAGGGAAACATTAGGGAAACTACTGGCTATAATTCGTTAGCTGATATGTTAGCAGATGGATATGAATTAGCTAAAGTTGAAACAGAAAGTGTTGCTCTAACAGAAGAAGAAACTCAGAAAAATGCTAAAGTACAAAATACACTTACAACCAATATAACATTTCAGGATCTTAATAACCTTGGTTATAATGAGTGGAAGTTACGAGATTTAGTTAAAAACCAATTTGGTCACAATCCAGATGGATTATCACTTAATAGCGAGCGCAAGTTTAGTGCGCCAAACCCAACAATTACAGATAGATACAGTCATCCAGCACGTATGAATACGGGTACTCCAAACGTTACAACTACAGGGCAACAAATAGGAGCAAGAGATCTTATTGCTGTTGTTACTCTTAGCAATTATTCCAATCAGACAGATAATATGAGTTTCACTAGAACTCATACTTCTGGAACTACAAAAAGTTGGACTATTAGTCAGTCTGTCAGTGTTACTATAGGAGGTAAAGTTGGAATACCTCTAATATCAGAAGGATCGGTTGAAGTGGCAGTAGGATTGAGTGCATCTCAAGGCAGTGAGGTTACAAATACGATTAGTAACTCGGTGACTGTAAGTGGTGATGTTCCTCCTAATAGCCAAAGAACTTTTTATTTATATGCAAGAGAGCAAGAGGTAACAGCTAGTTATGTTTTACCTGTCTATCTAACTGGTCATTTAGGTGCTAATTTTGGAAAAAGAGTTAATGGACACTACTTTTGGTTTCCAACAGTAAGCAGCTTAGTTGGTGGTTCAAGACAACAAATAGGAACTGTTTCTAGTAGAAAAGTTCTACGTTTTGAGGCAACAGCTGGTGCAGCAACTAGTCTTTAGTATGCCTTTATTCTAGTGATAAGTAACTGGTCAAAATTATTTATAGATTAGTGAAATCTGTCTGAAAGGTTAAAGCTATTTTAACAGGTTAAATTTCTCGATAGGTTTTATTTTGACTAGTTACTTAGTAAGACTAAAAAAATAAATTTACATTTTTAGCTATCTATAAAACAGGGTTAAAACCCTGTTTATTAATGCGTGAATTTTTCAAAGTGTAAATTTATTCATTTTATATTCCTTATTTCAAAAATTATATACTAATAATCTTTTATTAGTATATAAATGGACTGCTTATACGACATCCAAAAATAGCCGTCGCTTGCTTTTACCAAGTGACTTATATGTATTTGTCATTCTAAAAAGCTGTGGTTTTTATATTTATGTTATTTGAATCATTCTAAAAATCAGCTTTCCAACCTAAACGAAGCCCAGCAACTCCTGTATTTGTCAATGAATATTCGGCTCTCAAAACCATGTTAAAATAAAGCACTATATCAATTCCTGCACCTGTTCCGTACATCCACTGATTAGGAAGTGAATTTGACTGGTAAGGATTTAAAAGCTGTGCATATCCTGTATCAAAATAAATTTTTGGATAAATAGCAACAGGAACTTTTGAAAATTGAGAAGGCATTTTATTAAAGCGAAATGTATTTTCAAAGAGTTTGAATCGTAATGTGTTTTTCAAAATAAAATGCTGCTCACTTTCCACTACATTATATTCAAAGCCACGAATTACATCACGTCCGTACCCAATTCCACGCAGATTTGTATAAGGCGTATTTTGAGCAAAAGTCAGTTTCATACTGGCAGAAGAATGAAAGAAGAATTTTTTGGAAAGAGGAACAAATTTAGCAAATTCAGTGCGAGCCATAAATAAACTAAAGTCATTTTTTTCAATTCCTAAACCTTGCTGCTGAACAGCAAATAAAAAATAATAACCCTTTAATGGATAATTGGCTCTATCCCTCAAATCTCTAAAAAAATTATATTCTAATTCTACATAACGCTGATTTGTTTTTCCTTCTCCAAAAAAGTTTGCATTCAATTGTGCAACTGTATCAGCAATATTTTGGTTTCTGTATCCTACAAAGAAAGTATGACGGTCATAAAAGCGACTGCGAGCTGTAAGAGAAAGACCACTATAAAATCTAGAACTAAGTATTTCTCTATCAGGAGTTTCTATGAAACGAACCGTATCACGGTCTGTGATATACCCTAAATTTGTATTTTCAGCATAACCTACCGAAATATTTAACCCTAAAGTTTGTGCTTTATTGATATAAGGAATAGAATAACGAAGATCATATTTGTTGGTAAAACCTGTTTGAAGAAGAAGAGATAGATTTTCATTTCTTCCTCTAAAATTATTATGTTTTACTCTGATTCCATATTCCAAACGTCTCAAATCTCTACCTTGTTGATTCCACCAAACATTAAAATTTCGGTCTGCAAGTTCGATAAGTGGAATGGGATAAATATACCATTGTTCAGTAAGACTGATTATAACATCTAATTCTCCTTTTCTAAATTCTTCATAAAAAATATCTACTGTAACAAAAAGACGAGTATTAAAAATTTTATTAGATTCTTGCTCTAAAATCTCTTCTATATCTTTTCTATGAATTTTATAACCTTCATATATGGCAAGTTCTCTGAAAATAATTCTGTCTTTGGTCTTCTTGTGACATTCTAAATGAATATGAGAAATAGTTACACTATCACTAGAAAAATAGGTTGCTGATTCATCAGGCGATTTTTCAGTTTGTTTTTTTGAAGAATTTATTTTTTTACTTTGTTTATTATTACTTATTGTTGTTTTCTCTGTTTCATCTTGTGCTTTTATTTCAAAATTAATTGTTATAAAAATTAGCCAGAAAAAAAATAGAGAAAATATATATTTAGGTGCGTGTGCAATCATTTATCAATATTCTTTAAAACTTCCATTAGAAGTACCTTTAATTCATTTTTAACTGTAGTCATATAATTAGCTGTTCTACAAATTTATCTATTTTCTAATATAATGACCCTACAATATGGCATTTTGGTTGCAAAAAACACAAACCTTATTTCATATTTTTCGTTAAAAGGCTTTTTTAATAAAAATAGTGCAAAAAAAAGTCCTATTTTAATAAAACTCATTTGGGTTCTAATTAAAATAGGAATTTTTATTTTTTTATAAAAAGTAAAATTACTCTTGTGTAGTTGTAGTTTCTTCTACTTTTACTTCCTCAGTTGTTCCTGTTACTTTTACAGGATAGTCTTGTCTTGTGCTTTTTACCTCCTTAGACTCATACATTTTAGTATAAATTGCCTTCGAACGGTCAATGATTCCTTCTGGATCATCATACTGATTAGGAAGTTGCTTTGGTTCTGCTTCTCTACTTTGTCCATAGATGCGCTCACTTTCCAAATTTTTTCCTTTATTTGGTGCAGGTTGGTTATGTTCACCACAAGCCGTGAAGAAAACTAAAAGCGCAGCAAAAGCTAAAATTGTTCTGAATTGTTTCAACATATTTCTGTATTTTTTAATACTGATTAATTGTTAGTTATTAATGTAATGACTACTCTATTACAATCTGTGTAAAAGATAGTTTTTCAATAGGTCAAAATTACGCACCAAAACCCAAACTTAAAAATAAGATTAAAGAATAGTTTTAATTTTCCATCACTAATTTTCTGTAATGGCTAATTTATAGGCTGTATCTAAAGCTTCTTCTGATTCTGTTTCCACATTTGGGATGATTCCTACGCCTTCCCAATCTGTATGAGTAACTGAGTTTTCTACTCTTCCTGTCGGAATAAAAATACCGAAATTATTATTGATTTTCATTTCTTCTCCTGGATGTGCGCTACCACTTGTTTTTGAACCAATAATAGTTGCTCTTTTCAAACTCTGTAAATTGTATGCAAATTCTTCTGCTGCTGAGAATGTTTTTTCATTTACCAAGATATATAATTTAACAGTAGGCATTCTCTTACCCAAAACATAAGGTAGCGTCCACGTTTGATTACGCTCATTTGTTGGTCTATAAATAAAAGTATTCAAATGAATGGGATAACCTTCAAAAAAATAGGTAGTCAGAAGTTGTATCAATTCAGGACTTCCCCCATAATTATTTCTAATATCAATAATTATAGCATCAGAATTAGATAAAAAATTCATAGCTGCAACAGCCGTTTCTCCACAAAACGCTGTACTATGAAAATGATTGAGTTTTAGATAACCTACATTACCATCTAAAATTTTTAATTCGGAAAAACCAAAATTTTGCTTTCTCAATTTATTCTTATATTCTTCTATTTCTGCTATTGAATCTTGAATGGTATAAATTCGCTCTGACATATTTTCCTTACTAGATTCAGGTCTATAAATTAGCCTCAAGTGTGTGTCTTGATTTATAGAGCGTAAGTCTTCTGTGATTCTTTCTTTAAAAGCAACATATTCATTTATATCATCATAAGTCCCTTTTTTGAGATTGGTCAAGAGCAAATCAGATATTTTTTTTGCCACTTCTGGAAAAACATAATTTTTTGAGAGCAAAGAGTCTATCTTATGAATGATAGTTTGTTTTTCTGTTTGTGATAAATTAGTTGTGGGTTCTTTTTTTATAAAAGATTGAAAGGTAAAAAAGAATATAAAGCATAAAAGGAACAAAACAGGTAAGGTAATTTTCATTTTTGATTTAATTAAGATAATGAATTACTGACAGTTTGAAATAATTTTTTGTAGTGTAGAATAGAGTTGATTTATTTCTAAATCACTCAACCCATATAAAGCCGTTTTTCTGTTTTGCTCAATGACTGGATTAAGAAGTTGAAGCGTAGTTTTTCCCTTTTCAGTCAATATTAGGTTAAATCTTCTTCGGTCTTCTTTATCAATTTCCCTAGTGAGATAATCCTTGTTTACCATTAATTCAATCATACGAGTAATAGAGGCACTATCTTTAAAAATTTGAATAGCAATTTCCTTTTGAGAAAGTGAATTTTGTTTATCAAGAATAATCAAAACAAGGCATTGGTCAATCGTAATATCATCAACTACAGTGGAGATATTTCTTTGACAGAATTTTCTGTACTCTTTAATTGCTTGTTCGATAGAGTAAAGAGCTGTTTGTGTAGGTGTATTAAATTCCATAGGTTTTTTTATTTGATGTAAATATAATTGATATATCAATTAAAACCTAATTTGTTAAGAAACTATTTTTTGTTTAAAGTCTAAAAATTTTGTTAGATTATTCTAACTTTATATATTTGCACTATCAAATTTTTAAAACAGAATGCTAAAACTTATAATTACCTTATTTTTATGCGAATACAGAATTTACTTTTTGCAGCATTTTTAGTGCTTATTTCATTTTCTACTTATTCTCAAAATAGCCTTCCACATCAATCACAAGGAGAAATCAAAGGAAAAATAACCTTAGAAGGTTCAATTATTAGTTTTGCAACTATTCAGATAAAAGAAAAAATTAGTATTAATAATGAGGATAAAATCATCGGAACTACAAGCGATAAAAATGGAAACTATGAATTAAAAAACATTCCCTTCGGAACTTATACTTTACTTGCTTCTTATTTGGGATTTGAAACGCAAACTAAAACAGTTATTTTGAATGAAGAAAATCCAGTTTTGGAAGTTAATTTTGATTTGAAAGAATCTATTTCAGAATTAAATCAAATTGTAGTTACGGCAACACGAACAGAAAAAAAACAAACCGATGCAGCCATTATGGTCGATATTATTGACAGCAAAACTTTAATAAATACACAATCTTGTAATTTGTCGGAAGGATTGAAGTTTCAAGCAGGTTTGAGAGTAGAAACGGATTGTCAGACGTGTAATTATACGCAACTTCGAATGAATGGACTTGCTGGTGGCTATTCACAGATTTTGATAAATGGTCGCCCTATTTTTAGTCCGTTGATGGGATTGTATGGAATGGAACAACTGCCTGTAAATATGATTGAGCGCATCGAAGTTGTGCGTGGAGGTGGTTCTGTTTTGTATGGTTCTAGTGCGATTGGTGGCGTGGTGAATGTTATTACAAAGATTCCAAAAGAAAATAATTATAATCTAGCTTATACCTATCAAAACATAAACTCACAAAGTAATGACAATATTATTACAGGAAATGCAACCGTTTTGACAGAGAAAAAAAATGCAGGAGTTTCTTTTTTTATCAATAATAGAAAGCGAGACTTTTACGACCACAACGAAGATAATTTTTCAGAATTACCCAAACTAGAAAATAATTCTTTTGGTGCAAATCTATTTTTTCGTCCTACCGACAATCAAAAATTAGAAGTCAGTTTTAGTAGTATCAATGAATATCGTTTTGGAGGAGAAATGACTGATAAAGTGGCACATTTAGCTCTACAAGCCGAAGAACGAACACATAACTTTTTGGTAGGAAATATCGATTATCAGATCAATTTTAATGGTGGGAACTCTTCTTTTATTACTTATTTGGCTACTCAAAATACAGACAGAAAACATTATACAGGAATAATTCCAGATGAAGAAAATATAATTGAATTTCAGAATCATTTAGAAAATCCTCCTTATGGAATTTCTAAAAACTCAACCTATCAAGCAGGTTTTCAGATCAATCATAGTCTTTCTAGTTTTTTGGGTGGAAGTAACATCTTGACTTTTGGCTCTGAATATGTAACTGATGATGTTTTGGATGTAATTGAAGCCTATAATTATAAAATTGACCAAACCACAAAAAATTTAGGTGTTTTTCTTCAAAGTGATTGGCAGATTACAAACAAATTAAATCTACTTTCAGGAATCCGAATGGATAAACATAATTTTTTAGAGAACCCTATTTTTAGTCCTCGTTTGTCTTTTTTATACAAAATTAAATCTCAAATGCAGCTTCGTGCTACTTGGAGTACAGGTTTTCGTGCGCCACAGGCTTTTGATGCTGATATGCACATTGCTTTTGCAGGAGGTGGAATTTCAAGAATTAGTCTTGCTGAAAACTTGAAACAAGAGCGTTCGAATAGCTTTAGCACTTCGATAAATTATGATAAATCAACAGAAAGTTTTATTGCAGGTTTTACTTTTGAGGGTTTTTATACAAAACTTGATAATGCGTTTTATTTATCGCCAAATGGAGAGGATAATTTTGGACAAAAATTTGAAAAACGAAATGGAGATGGCGCAACCGTTCAAGGGATTACACTAGAAACACGAGCAAATTATAACAAAAAAGCACAGTTAGAAGTCGGTTTTACACTTCAAAAAAGTCTTTTTGATGAGCCAGTAGAGAATATTGAAGGCTTAGAACTGAAAAGAGAGTTTTTAAGAACGCCAAATGATTATGGTTTTGCAACATTTTCATTTACACCAAACAAACGTTTTGCTATGAATATGAATGTTGTTTATACAGGAAAAATGCAGCTTATTCATTTTGCAGGCGCACCCGAACAAACAATTGATGAATATAAAGTTTCTGATACGTTTACAGAATTTAGTTTCAGAACGAGTTATGATTTTGATTTGAAGAAAACAAATTCAAAATTGCAGCTTTTTGGAGGAATAAAAAACCTATTTAATGCCTATCAAAATGATTTTGATAGTGGAAAAAATAGAGATAGTAATTATATTTATGGAAGTGCTGCACCGAGAACTTTTTTTGTGGGTGTTAGATTATCTAATCTTTAAATAAAATCGGTTTTTGATTTTTGTATTAGGGAGTGTATAAAATTTGAAAAAAAGCCTATGTAGGGATAATTTTATATTTTTTCTTGCTGATTTATTAGCTTTGTGATTGATGTTTTAAAACAGCGAAATACAAATACACAGCAAGATGTCGAATACATATTGCTTACTCGTTAAAAATGGGCGAGAGTCATTGTGTTTTACGAGCAACAGCAGAAACTTATTCTTTTTAAAAATAATACTTTTTTAGAATTTTTTATAAACAACTTTAACCAATATGAACGAAAATATACTAGATTCTGATTTTAAGTCTTCTCTAGAAGAAGAAGAAAAAGTTTTGGGAGAGGGAAATAAAATAAGACGAAGAAGAGCTTTACTTCCTGTTTGGATAAAAATATTTATTTGGATATTTATGATTTTCGGTTGTCTTTCTCCTTTATATCTTATTGCAGGGATTTTTGGTCTTACTTTTAGTTTTGCTATGTACGGACTAGAATCATTTGATACGTTTACAGTAACAGGAGTTGTGCTTACATTACTTTTTTTATCTAAAGGAGTTGTTGCTTTTGGGCTGTGGACAGAGAAAAAATGGGCTGTTACCTCAGCTATGATGGATGCAATACTTGGTATCGTAATTTGTATTCTTGTAATAGCTGTTCCATTAGTTATAAATAAGGGTTTTACATTTCGTCTTGAATTGTTTGTTCTTGTTCCTTATTTGATAAAGATGTACGAAATAAAAGACCAATGGGAAAGGAGAAAGGAATACAAAAAATAAATTTCTGTGGCTATTGCCCCCTTCTGTTCTTAGTCTCCCATACGAACAGAAGGTAAACCATTTACACACTCTATTTAATTATGAAAAAAATATAGAAGCTGCGATTGTTTTAAACAATTTGGGAGCATTGTATGAAGCGCAAGAAAAATATGCAGAAGCAAAAATATATTATGAAAAAGCTTTAGCAATGATAAAGGA
The DNA here is from genome assembly GCF_037126285.1 of Bernardetia sp. MNP-M8. Lineage (NCBI taxonomy): Bacteria > Pseudomonadati > Bacteroidota > Cytophagia > Cytophagales > Bernardetiaceae > Bernardetia > Bernardetia sp. MNP-M8. The sequence goes on along the minus strand of NZ_CP147012.1, from coordinate 78,052 downwards.
AACAGTAGGAGAAACTCACCCACATTATCAAAACACATCAGCTAGTTTGAAAAGGTTAGATGAATTAAAAGCCAAAAAATAACTATTTAGTAGTTTTAAAATGAATTTAGATTTTGGATATATTTCTATGAGTTATGAAAAAAATAATCTTAGCATTAGCAATAAGTATATGGTCTTTTTCGACCTTTGCCCAAACTCCAAAAGGACTATATTTTGATGAATTAAATGAAACTGTTTGGCTATCATCAGTCATTAATTCTCAGTCAGACATTCTTGAATCTAAATTTCTTGGATTGCGTCTGGTAGAGATAGAAATAGATTTAATTCAACAAAATACAACACTTTGGTCTTTTGGGGAAAAATTGAAAATTAAATCGTATAACGCTGCTACAAAAGAAAGAAAAATAATTTTTGAATGTAACTATGAACACAATAAGGACAATAGAACACTAAAACTATTTTTGGATAACAAAATGGTTGAATTTAATTATTTACCTGTTTCAACGGGTAGTTATGTTCAATTGACCCAAGTCAAGAAAAAGAAATAAGTGTATTTAACCGAACAGTTCGCTCAAAGCGAACCGTTCGATAGTAAGTTATTTAAAGAATAATCACATCTCCATCATTTGGAATATGAACTTTATAAGATAAACCATTTTTTTCTAGTTCTTTTTGTAATCCTATTCGTGTGGTAGGACAATGATTTACGGCTTCCAAATGATTTGCAATCACTATTCCATCAGAGTTTTGGACAAACTTTACAATATCTTTCATTTTCATAAGTAAAGGCTGAAAAATATCAAGTTGTGCGCTACCACAAGCGATGACACTTATAGCAGGTTTATATTCCTTCAAAACTTTATCGACAGAAGGTGTATAAATGGTATCCGAACTTAAATAAATTGATTTTTGATTGGGCAATTCAATATAAAATCCCATTACATTTCCCATTGGTTTTGAGATAAATCCATAGCCGTGTTTGGCTGGAATTCCTTCTATTGTTCCTCCTAGAAAGTTACTTTTTTTCCAATAATCTATGGTTTGAACGACATCTAAACCTTTCTTTTTGAATAATTTTTCGTCTTTAATGCTGCATGTAACAGGAATATTATTTTTAATCAAAAATCGTTCTGCTGCTGTATCTAGGTGGTCTGGGTGTGCGTGAGTAATCAAACAATGAGTGACTTTATTTAAAATTGCTTGAGAGTTATCTGGTAATTCTACAATAGGATTTTTTTGAGCCTTAAAACGAAAAAATGTGAAAGTAGGTAATGTTCCTTTTTTCCCTAACATAGGTTCGACAAGGATTACATCTTTTTCGGTTTCAATAACTAGCGTTGCATTTCGGAGATGATGAATTTGAAGCATAAAAACTAAATCTAAAAATTTGAAGTGAAGATTTGAAAGCTACAAAGTAAATCCTTTGAAAAACAAAATTAGTTGATTCAAGTCAAGAAATGCGTTTTCGAATTCGACTTAATGTTTCAGGACTAATATTCAAAAAAGAAGCGATGTGATATTGAGGTATAAGTTCTAACCAATGTTTTTTGTAGATAAATAATTCTTGATAGAGTTCTTCAGGCGTTTTGGTAATTCTATTATATTCTAAAAGTTCTTTGTGTTTTAATAGCTTTTGAAAAGAAGATTCTATAATAGTTTTTCCACATTGATATTTTTCCAATAATTGCTCAAACTTTATTTTATCAATGCTTAATACTTCTGCTTTGGTAAGACTTTGTTGATTTTTTTTGGTAGCTATTCCACCATTAAATGCTGACAAATCTGTAATAAATTGAGGTTGAGTATAAAAATTTATATTGATTTCCCTTTCTGATGTTGAATAATATTCCCTAATTATTCCTTTATTTAAAAAACGAAGTTCTTTTTCAAAATCATTTTCTTTAAGAAGAATAGTGTTTTTGTCAATTTTTTTAAGTTCGAATAGGGAAAAGAGTTCCTCTAATCCATGTTTATTGAGAGGATATTGTTTTTTGAAAAAGGTACTTACTTCTCTAAACTGATTCATAACTTATCTACTCATTTTGTATTTTCTTGTTCCAACAGCTCTTGTGCTTTTTGGTTTGCTTCTTCTTTACTGCTCACAATAAAAACAGGACTAGGATAGGATTTAACAATAAAAATAGCTTTTAATACTGTTCTATGTAAAAAAGAAGGAGCAATAAAAATGATGGCAATCGCTTGTTTTTGAATGCGTTCATTATTTTCTTCCAAATATTTTCCTTGCAAAATTCTATATTTAGCTGCTAAATAAGAGGCTTTTGAAGTATCCATAATAGAAATATAACGCTCTGTTTTTGATGGAATATCAGCCGTTTCTTTTAAATACGCATTAAAATTTTCATCAGTTGCTTTTTCTCCTGTAAACTCAATTTCTATAAGAGGAAGTTTTGAGTAATCGAAAACTGCATAAGGTTGATTTTCCATTTTAGATATTTAGTTTGGTTTGTTCTTCTTCCAACAACTCTTGTGCTTTTTTTTGTGCTTCTTCTTTACTACTCACAATAAAAACAGGACTAGGATAAGGTTTTATAAAAAAAACACCTTTTAGTAACGTTCTATGCAAAAAAGAAGGAGCAATAAAAATGATAGCAATCGCTTGTTTTTGAATGCGTTCATTATTTTCTTCCAAATATTTTCCTTGCATAATTCTATATTTGGCAGCCAAGTAAGATGCTTTTGTCATATCCAAAATAGAAATATAACGTTCAGCTTTCATAGAAATAGAATTTATTTCTTCTAGGTAAGCTGCAAAATTTGCATCATTAGCCTCTGCCCCTGTCATTTTTCCTTGCACAAGAGGAAGTTCTGAGTAATCGAAAACTGCATAGGGTTGATTTTCCATTTTTTATTTTTCTATTTCTATATTCTCATTTTCTAAAAGTTCATTTATCCATTCAGTAGCTTCTTCTTTGGTTTTACAAACTTTTACTTTACTTGGATAAGGTTTTACCAAAAAAATAGCTTGTACAATTGTTCGTTGAAGAAAAGAAGGAGCTATCAATGCAAGTCCAATAGATTGTTTAGCTATTTTGTCTTTGGTATTTTCTAAATCTTTTCCTTGCATAATACGATACTTGGCTGCCAAATACTGCATTTTTGAAATATCGTATACGAGTGCATAGCGTTCCCATTCAAACGCTTTGTGAGATTGTAGAGTATATTCTTCAAAATTTTCATCTGTGGCAGTATTTTCTGTAAAAGTCACATAGATGATAGGTTTCTCAAATTCAAACGTTGCTAAAGACTGGTTTTCCATTTTTTATTTTTCTATTTCTATATTCTCATTTTCTAAAAGTTCATTTATCCATTCAGTAGCTTCTTCTTTCGTTTTACAAACTTTTACTTCGCTTGGATAAGGTTTTATTATAAAGACAGCTTCCAAAAGCATTCTCTGTAATACCGAGGGAGCAATAATTGCCATTCCGATAGAAAATTGAGCAACATTATTTTTATTTAATTTTAGAGCATTTCCTTGCATAATACGATGTTTTGCTCCTACATATTTTGTGTCTGTTGCATCTAAAAGGATTGCATAACGTCCCTTTTCATAAATTTTGCCTACTTCATCTACATAATCTTGAAAGTTTTGGTCTGTAATTTCAGTATCAGTTAATTTTATATGAACTAAAGGAAATTCTGAATAATCAAAAATAGCGTACGGTTTTTTGGTAGTTTCCATAATAAGTCAATAATTTGTTAGCAGATAATGAACTTAAACTCCTTGTACTTCAAGATGAATTGTTTTCATTTTTTCTACTTCTAATTGAAGCAAGACAGTAAGACTATGCATATCTTTTAAATACGAGTAAATTTGAGTAGCTCGTAACTGCTTATTTTCTAAATTACTTTCACTCATCAAAATACTTTCTGAGATATATGCTTTTGCTTCTTCTGAAAAATCAATGCCAAAAGATACATATTTTTCTATAAAATAATCAATGTTGTTAGTATTGATTGTACTTTTTATTATCTTTTCAACTGAACCAAATAACGTTTTGGGAGCATTTTCTATATCAAAATACCCTTTATTATTATTTGGTTTTATTCCTAAAGAAAGCTCTAAAATGGCTTTATAAAAATCTAAAACGGTATGCTGATTTACTTTTTGATGCGTATTTTGGTTTACTCTTTTTCGCCATTTTTCTATAAAAAATAAGCTAATTTGTTTATTCTCATCTTCATCTTGATTCATCTTTTTAAGTTCTTCAAAAATCCAATCTATTTCTTGATTGGATAATAAGTATATTTTATTCTCTTGAATTAAATTATTTTCTTTTTCAATAAAATAAAGTAGCCTATTGATAGAAGAAGGATGAAGAAAAGGATCTACAAAAACAGAAGTAATAGGTTGATTTTTTTCTACTTGGCTTTTAGCGTAGTGATAGAGTTCCTTTAAATTGTTTTTGAGATGGTAAATACTATTTTCGTGAATCCATTGTAGAAACAAGAAACAGTATTTTTCTAAAATAGAATAATTTTTTCTTGAGAAAATACCTGCATATTTTTCATCTTTATGAATTTCAAAATCAGATTGATGAGTTTGAATAATATCGAAAATATATTTTCTAACTGTATTTTGATTATGTGCTTGTACCCAAATCTTGAATTTTGTATTCGAAATATGTGTCGAATATTCCCAATTAGATAAAATTCCCATTTGATGAAAACGAATAATTGTCCTTTCTACAGTCAGTTTTCTATCTACTTTCTGCGAAAAAAGTCTAAAATCTAAATCTGAAATTTCTACTTCTGAAATCTTGATAATCTTATCTTTTTGTTCTTCTGCATCGTTTTTTGTATCTGTTATTAAACAATATTTATCATAAAACTGCTTCATAAACTCTACTTCTTCCTCAACAGGCTCAACTTTAGAAGCCCATTCCAACAGATGCCTATACATATCGCCACCCAGCCAACTTACATCTCTATTCATATTGCGAATATCTGAAAGGCGAGTAGTTGGTTCAAAAAGTTTTAATAGTGTTTTTTCATCTTTTTCTTTTTGAAAAATGATATAGGTTTTTGAGTTTTTCTGTTTTATTCTATTCGAAATATCTAAAAGTTGAGTCAAAGATTTTGGTAAACCATATTGAATAACAAAATCTAAATTCTCCAAATTAATTCCAGAGTTAAGCGCAGAAGTAGAAGCTACAAGTACGTCTTGAGAAGTTTTGAGAGCATTTCTTAAATAATTTCGTTTTATAAAATGTGTTTCTTTGTCGTCATGTGAGCCTTGTGGGATTTTGATAGAATAGGGATAAACTTTTCGCTTCAAATCAAACTCTAATCGTTCGGAAAGCAGATAAGAGCCTGTACTTCCATTTACTCCCGAAGTAAAAATTATTCCTTTATTTTTTATACTTTCTTGATTCGTCTCATTTTGAATATTTTTTAGAATATTTACAAGAGCAGAATATGTATTTTCTGTTTCTATAAATTCAAAATTGGATATTTTATTTTCCAAAAATTCAGAAGCATTTACAGAAGCATAAAAATCATTTTCTTCTACTTTGAAAGTATTTTGAATAGACTTTGAAGCAGATTGATCTAAAAAATGGGATAGAAATACAAAAGGTGTTTTGGCTGCATCAAAATAATTGTAATAAATACTTTCTAAAGCAATATATTCTTCTTTATGTTGAGAACTCCACTCTGAAAAACGATGAATTTCATCAACTAAGAAGTATGCCCAGTTTATTTGATTTTTAGTAGTAGAGCCTTCATTGTTTTCATTGCTTATAAAGTTTTTAAACTCCTTTGTATTGAGTAAATCGGCTGTCAGAATTAGCAAGAAAACTTTATTTTCTTTTACTAAATCTTGTGCTTGTTTTACTTCTTGACTGCTCATTTCGGAATGCCAAACCGTAGTTTTATCTACTCCATTTTTAGCCAATTCTTCCATTTTATCCAAAGCAACATCAGTAGAAGCACAGACAAGAAGTGAAGGAGAAGATTGTAAAACAGAAAGCCAACCAAAAATGAAATTAGAGTCAATCTGCAAAGGAATATTTGCCAAAACAGACTGACCATTAAGAGCTTTTGCAAGCAAAATTTGAATAAAAGAAGATGAATTTGCTTTTAAAACATGGCTTGTTTCTGAGTTTAAAGAATGATTGAGTAAAAATTCAGAGCGTTTCAAATCATTATTGTCATCAAAACTCCAATTCTGAAAATCAGATTGAAAAAAAGAGTGAGAAAGAACAGGAAACTGTTTGGATAAAGGTTTTCCTTCATCAGAATGAAATGAAAAACGATAATTTTCAGCATATTCATTTCGTATTTTTATCCAATTTCTATTCTTATCAGAATCTGTCCAACGATGCAGAATACTAAAATCTACTTTTAGTATTTCTTGATTATTTTCTCTATTGTCGCTTTGTTTTAATTCTAATTCAGAAAAAACAGTAGTGATAGAAACTTTAGGAGCTACAAATGGTAATTCTGGAAATAACTGCAAAACTAATTTTTGAATGCTTTCAATAGCTAATTCTATAATTTCTTTTGGAATTTGTTCTTTTTCTCGCATCAAAAAAACAGCTTTCCATGCTTTATCATCTAGTTTCCAAACTCCTCTAAAAAGCATTTCTGCTGTCAGAATCTGGACACGAATAAGAGCTGCTTTCCACCAAACTTGGGTAATAATTGTTTCTCTAGGCTGATTGGTTGCTGTTCTGTTCCACTCTCTGAGTTTATTTGAAAAAATAGGTTTTTCTACTTGGTGGCGAATCCATTCCATTTTTTCACGAATCAAATCAGTTTCGTTTACAATCTCTTCAACTGTAAAGCTGACGACATAAATTCCTTTCGAACGTAGTTTTTGTTCAATTTTTTGTTGTTTTTCTCTTTCTTTACTGCTAACAACAATCAAAATGGCTAGTTCTGCAATTGGCAAATAAAAATTTATAACTGTATCTTTTAATTCTGGATTTACATTATCTTGAGTAATTTCTAACTGTAAAGCATCTGATAAAGAGGCATTTGACCAAAACAAAAACTCTAAAAATCCCCATTCGGGTAAATAACTTTGTAAGCGTTCACGCAAAAACAAACGCATTGCTTTTTCAGAACTATTTTGTTTGCTCTGCTGCTCAAATTTCCATTTTGGAATGTATTTATTCTTTTCTGAAATTTGTAAAGGAAGCAGAGGAATGTAATTTTCTACTTGATTGTCTTGTACATTAAATCTCGCAGCCAATTCTTCAGGCAATGGCATTACCAAACTGCGCTGCAAAAAACGCAATAAAAAAGCAAATTTAGTCTTTTCTTCCTCAACCACTTTTTGAGAGAAAAAAGGTAAATTCTGAATTACAAAATGATTGGTTGTGTTGGTATAACCTGCTGAATAGTGCATCATAAATAATTACGAATTACGAATTAAAAATTACGAATTTAATCTATCTTTTATTTTGGAAGATTGTGAAGAAATATTTGCAGGGTTTTTAATATTAATTCGTTTGAATAAATTTGTTTTCTATCAAGGTATATTCATGAAATAAACCTTGTGAACCGAAAGGTAATATAATTTTATTTTTTAATAATAAACAGTTGAACTGCCCAAGTTCAATATTACCAATTTCTGTAACACCTAATTTACTTATTTTATAGATAAGAACATTAAACATTGCTTGTGTTTCGTCACCGTAGGCAATTATAAGTTCATTATTACCATCTTTATCAAAATCATACTCTGTTATTTCTATTTTTATCCACTCATTTGTTTCTTGAAAATTCTGAACTGAATAACCATTTGTTCCAAATGTAACTATCACATTGACTCCATAACCGTCAAACTTTACGTACAGTAGTCCCCCATTTTTTAATTTTACACTCTTGATAGCCATACTTCCAGAGTTCCAAACTATTAATGGTTTTGAGTTTTCGAAAAAACTCTGTGCAAAAGTAGACGATATAAAAAAAATAAAGAAAAATATTATAAATAAACATCTCATAAATATTTACATTTTTTTTGGAAATTGTTTTTTTGCTGCTGTAATTGATTCTCAATCAAATCGAATAGCCCGAATAGGTTTTATTCTACTAATAAAAATAGAAGGAATCCAAAGAATGAAAATCACTAAAGCAATAATTCCGATATTGAGCATCAAAATCAAAGGAATATTCCATGAAATTGGAACGCTACTCATATAATACGTTTCAATATCTAAAGGAATAATTTTGAAAGTATCTTGAATCAGACAAAACAAAATTCCGATTATGTTTCCTATCAAAATTCCTTTCCAAAGAATAACTAAGCCGTTTTGAAAGAATATTTTCAGAATCTGACTACTTGTTGCGCCAAGAGCTTTGAGCATTCCTATCATCGTAACACGTTCTGTAATCAAAATCAGCAGCACAGAAACAACATTAAAAAGTGCTACAAATAAAATCACACTCAAAAAGATAGTAACATTTTTATTGACCATCGAAAACCACTCAAAAAAGTGAGCAAATGTATTGGTTACTTTTTGAAGATACATATCATAATCGCTATTAGCTTCTATTTCATCATAGAGAGTATCTATATTATCAAAATCCTTCAAAAAAACCTCATAACCTCCCACAAGCGTATCGCCCCAGTCATTGAGACGTTGTAAAAGTCCTTGGTCGCAATACACCAAACGCTCATCAAAATCCTCAATTCCTGTTTGATAAATGCCTACAACTTCTAGTTTTCGCTGTCTTGGTGGGTCTTGCAAGAAAAAAGCAAGTAAATCATCACCAACTTTAAGGCGCAATTTGTCTTTTGTATCCTGACTAATAATAATTTCCTTTGAATAACTGCTTGTATCAAAAGTAATAAAACGACCTTCGACAAGGTTTTTCTTAAAACTTACTGTATCATATTGTTTGTCTACTCCTTTCAAAACGAGTCCCATCAAATCTTCATCTGTTCGTAATAAAACAGGTTTTTGTGTGTAAGGATGAATATGAGAAATATAATCTTGTTTTTTTAAATTTTCGTAAAAGTCTCGTTGCGTAGAAAGTGGACTTGTTTCGAAAGAATTATTCATATCAAATTTAAGAATTTGAATATGCCCTGTTTGGCTCACTATTTTATCCAAAATAGTTTGTTTGAAACCTTCAAAAATTGCCATCGAAATAATAAGAGCAGCAATTCCGAGCGCAATACTTCCGATAGCAATGCGTGTAATGACTTTTGAAAAACTACTTCCCTTCTGACTTCGGATGCGTTTGGCTATAAAAAGCGAAAAATTCACTATATTTTTATTGGTTTTTTATATTCTATCAAAATTAAAGACAAATATACATTTCTAACTTTCGTTTTGCAATAAAGATTATCACGGTTATTTTGTATGAGAGTCGTCCAGACTGTTGAATAGGATAAAATACTGCTTTTTTATGTTCAGACAAGATGTCTGAACTACCTAAATACAAATTGTGATAAGGAAATTAGATTTTTTCAAGTTGTATACAGAGCTATTCTTGATTATCAAAATATCTAATAAAATAGTTTTCTAGGTTCTCCTAACTGAATATTTCCATTGCTATTTGCTTCTAGGTTCAGCATAAATTGATATTCATCTCTATTTTCACTATAAAAGAAAATTTCAACAAGGTGAGATATTTTTTCTAATCCTATCAAGAAGTTTTGTGTTTCCTTAGCACTTCTTATCTTCAATTCTTTTTTCATAAAATCTCCATCTTTGAAATAAATCAAAATAGAACTAGATGAAGATGGATTGTGTAAAGAATATTGTCTCTGAAACTTAATTTGAGTGATGTCTTGAAAATAAAAATCTAGTAATTCTAATTCTATGCGATTTCTGAATAAGCGAATATCATCTTTATGTTTTCCTAGTATATTTTTAAATTCTGAAGTAGAAGCAAAATGAAAAACAACAAACCCAATAAATACAGATGCTACACTTACAAAAGGCATAGTAAGGTCATAAAGTATATCTGTCATATTTGGAAAGATAATACCAAAAGAAACCAAAGCAGAAAAGAAGGCTAAGTAACCAGCAAAATCATTGTTGCTAAGTTCATAAATAAGCTCATTTGTTCTATTTTTAGCAACCAGTTTTGAGGGTAAAATCGGAACAGAATCAATCGTAAAACTTTGCTCACAATGCTGCTCATTCATATACATCCAACTCTCCTCTAAAAAACAAGATTTACAGACTGCACAAAAAACAACACTATCATTTTCTTTGACAGAATCGCCTGTAATTGGGTCGATTCTGCCAATAATATGCGAGTGAGATGAATTTAATTTGTGGGAATTGTAAGGCATTGATAAAGTTTAAATGATTAAATTTTGGAGTATTTCGGATGTTGTTTAATGAAGCCTTCTAGAATCACCTACTTGTATGTTTCCTTTGCTTTGCGATTGAATATTTATAATAGACCGAAATTCGATTGAACTTTCGCTATAAAAAAATACTTCTTTAAAGTGTGATATTTTTTCAAGTCCTTTTAAAAAAACTTCTACTCGTTGATGATCTTTGGTAGCAAGTCCTTTGATTAAAAATTTACCACTTTCAAAATAAATTAGTAGCGAAGGCATACCTAATCCATATCTTATTCCATTATCTGTATAATGAATTTCTGATTCTCGTTGGTATTTGATTTGTTTTACATCATTCCAAGAAAAACTATCTTTTCCTATTTCGATACGATTTTTGAAAAGTCGGACATCGCTTTTATTTTCTCCTGTCAGTTCTTTAAAAAAACTTCTTGAAGTAATAAAAGAAGACAAAACGCCCACTACTCCTGAAATAAATATGGCATAGAGAAAAGCATAATCTACATCTGAGGCAAGCAAACCAAAGAAAGAAATTAAAAAAGAGAGTAACATAGTAAGAAATACAATATGCAAATCTGCTCCTTGACTTATCAATTCTGCAATCATTTCTTTACCTCTCTTGATAATAAGTCTAGATTGTAAAACAGGAATTATTTTTAAGGTTCTAAATTGCTGACAATGCTTTTCTTCCATATATTTCCAACTATCTTCCAAAAAGCAAGATTTACAGACAGCACAAAATACAACACTATCATTTTGTTGGACAAGGTCGCCTGTAATTGGGTCGGTTCTGCCAATGATATGAGAATGACTTGAGGAATTTAATATGTGGGAATGGTATGACATTTTTAATTTTTTGCTAATAATTTAATAATTTTTTAGGTTTTCCAACTTCTATTTTTCCTTTGCTATTACGTTTTATATTATGCATTACTTTTAGTTCTTGAGGATTCTCACTGTAAAAAGAGACATTTTTAAAGTAAGATATTTTTTCTAAGCCCATCAAAAGTTTTTCAGTTTTACTATGGCTTTTAGTAGCTAGATTTTTCTTTAAAACAGAATCATTATTAAAATAAATCAATAGAAAAGGTATATGAGAAAAGTTTTGTTTTACTTTAGTAGATTCTGATACATACATTTCTCGTTGGTATTTGATTTGTTCTATATCACTCCATACAAAAGATTCTTTTCCTATTTCTATACGATTAGTGAAAAGACGCACATTATTTTTTGTAAGTCCCATAAGTTCATCAAATGAATCATTAGCAGTAATAACTCCAACAATAAATCCTAAACACGCACTTATTAAAATAGAAAATGCACCAATAGCTTCAGTATCACCTTGATAAACAGTCTGTTGTAAAGCAGAAAGAGAAACTAAAAAAGAAACTACCAAAGTAACTAGCACAGCTTGAAGAACAACTCCTCCATGTTTTAATTCTGTAATAAGCTCGTCTTTTATTTTCTTAGAAACAAGTCTAGACGCCAAAGCAGGAATAGTATCAAGCGTTTGGTTTTGCTCGCAATGCCTTTCATTCATATAAACCCAACTATCTTCCAAAAAACAAGATTTACAGACAGTACAAAAAACAACCCTATCATTTTCCTTGACAGAATCGCCTGTAATTGGGTCAGTTCTGCCAATGATATGAGAATGACTTGAGGAATTTAATATGTGGGAATGGTATGACATTTTTGATTTTTTGAAATAATAATAATTTTATCTATCTGATGTAGTAAATACAGGTATTCCTTTGTTATTGACTACTTTTCTAGGTTTACCTACTTGTATATTTCCATCACCACTTGATTGAATTAGGTTTATAGTATGTAATTCTGTATAGTTTTCACTATACAAAAAGACTTCTGTAAAGTGTGAAATTCTTGCTAAACCTTCTAAAAATAATTTACCCTGTTTATAACTGTTAGTAGGCAAACGATAGTTTACAAACTTCCCTTCATTGAAATAAATCAATAGGTAAGGAGTATAAGAGGTAATTTCTGTTTCTAATGATCCATGTACTTCATAGGTTGATGTTGACACTTCTCTTTGATACTTGATTTGTTTTATGTCACTCCAAGAAAAGCTATCTTTTCCTATTTCAATTCGATTTCGAAAAAGGCGTATATCATTTTTATCACTTCCAATTAAACTTTTGAATGTGTGAGTTACTGTTATAATAGCAGATAAAATACCTGTAGTTATTGTCGTAAGCAACGAAGCAATCAAAGTTGCTTTTACATCAAAAGAGAAAAAAGTGCCTGACGTAGCCAAACCAAAAAAGGAAAGTAAAAATGATAGAATTATAATAGCAACAACGATAGTAAAATTTACTCCCTTATTTTTCAGTTCTGCAATAACTTCGTTACTTCTGTTCTTCATTACAAGTTTGGAAGCCAAAGTAGGAACAGAATCAAGCGTTTGATTTTGTTCACAATGCTGCTCATTCATATAAACCCAACTATGTTCCAAAAAACAAGATTTACAGATTGCACAAAAAACAACCCTATCATTTTCCTTGACAGAATCGCCTGTAATAGGGTCTGTTCTTTCTATAATGTGAGAGTGAGAAACTGAATTTAATGTATGGGAATGGTAAGGCATTTAGTCCTGTGGGTTTATTTTAAGTTATGAAGAAGTCTGAGAGGTTCTCCCAGTACAATATGTCCATTGCTATTTGACTGAATACGTTTCATAGTTTCATATTCGTTTCTATTCTCGCTATAAAAAAATACTTCTACAAAATGAGATATTTTTGCTAATTCTCTCAAAAAATCAGATGTGTCTTTGTAGCTTGTGATAGGTAAAGTATGCTGAACATAATTTCCATTAGCAAAATAAACTAATATAACAGGACTCATATAACTGTATAACTCTCGCCTATCTATATATTCTACATATGTTTCTCGTTGATATTTAATTTGCCTAACATCTTTCATAGAAAAAGTATTTTTACCCAATTCTATATGTTTTTTGAAAATACGTATATCATCTTGATGATTACCAACAAAAGGTCTAAACTGAGGTATAGAAGTTGCAATTGTGGCAAAGAGTCCTCCCAAAAAAGTGATTGAAAATATAAGGCTAAAGTTCATTTCTATTTCAAAATTGTGCTCTAATGCGCTCATTATAAAAAAGCTAAGGAAGAAACAGAAAGTAGCGACACCCAAAATAGTTTCGTAGCGTATCTCATTACTCAACAGCTTTGCAATTAATTGATTATCGGATTTTTTTGCTGAAAATCTAGCAGGTAAAGAAGGAACATTTTCAAGCGTTCGGCTTTGTTCACAATGCTGCTCATTCATATAAACCCAACTATCTTCCAAAAAACAAGATTTACAGACTGCACAAAAAACAACCCTATCATTTTCCTTGACAGAATCGCCTGTAATAGGGTCAGTTCTGCCAATGATATGAGAGTGATTTGAAGAATTTAATATGTGAGAATGGTATGACATTGATAAGTTCTTGATTTAAGTGGTCGGTCTTTGTTCTAAAAATTGAGTGTATAATCTTGAATGTATAGGTCTTACATTAGCATCAAATACTTTTTTAGGCTTTCTGATTTTTACATTTCCTTTGCTTTGTGATTTGATTTTTTTCATAGTTTGAAGCTCTTCCCAACTTTCACTATAAAAAAGCACTTCTGTAAAATGTGAAATTTCCTCCAATGCCTCCAATAATCTTTTACTCTGGTTATTACTAATAGCAGATAATTCTGTCTTTAAAAACGTTTCATTTTTAAAGTAAAGCAACAAAATAGATGAATTCGAAGCAGTTTGGTTTCCTAATTGTGTGTTATATACTACAATCCTTCTTTGAAATTTAATTTGTTTTACATTGCTCCAGGAAAAACTATTTTTTCCAATTTCTATTCTATTTTTGAAAATTCGAATATCGTTGCTATCCCTTCCAGTTAGTTTTTTGAATGTTTTTGTCGAACTAAAAATAAGAGATATAATACTTACAACGGATGCTATCAAAACTAAATTTGCACCATAAATTAAACTAGTATTTTTAGTAGTAAAGAAAACCAATACAAAAGACAAAAGTGTAACAACAGCAGAAAAACGAAAGTCTATTTTGTCCTTAATTAATTCTGCGATTACTTCTGTATTTCTATTTTTAACAATAAGTGTTAAAGCCAAAGCAGGAACAGCATCAAGCGTTTGATTTTGTTCACAATGCCTTCTCTTCATATATTTCCAACTATCTTCCAAAAAACAAGATTTACAGACAGTACAAAAAACAACTCTATCATTTTCCTTGGCAGAATCGCCTGTAATAGGGTCAGTTCTGCCAATGATATGAGAGTGATTTGAAGAATTTAATATGTGAGAAGTGTAAGACATTTTCTTTAAAATTTATGAAGATAGATAGAATCGAATTAGCTATATAGTTTGTACGGTTCTCCTACAATAATATTTCCTTTCGTATTTTTCTTGATTTGTTTGATAGTTTGATATTCTTGCAATTGCTCACTGTATAAATATACTTCTGTAAACTTTGATATTTTGGCTAGTTGTTGTAAGAATAAATGAATGCGTGTATGATCTTTAGTTGGAAGAGTTTTAATTTGTCTGTCTCCATCTTTAAAATAAAGAGACAAAGTTGGAATTGTAGATAATGAGTTTAATCTATAATTTCTCATTTTTCGTTCAAACTTAATTTGCTTTATATCTCCCCAATAAAAGATTTCTTTTTGTGTCTCTAATCTATCTTCAAAAAGATAGATATTTTTATTTTCTTTTATTTTAATATTTCCCATTAAGAAATTGATGGAGTCTTTTGAAAAAAAAACGTGAGTAATAAAAAATAATCCAAGACTTATACTACCACCCCATAAAACAGAAAATATAAACTTGTCGGGATAAATTATACAAAACAAGATAGTCAGACAGACAGCCATGAGAATAAAGGAAAAGACAGTATAATCAGAATTTTCAACAGAGCTTTCCTTTAGTATTGTAAGCAATTTTTCACTTCGCTTTCTGACAAGAATTGTAGGCGACAAAGCAGGAACAGCATCAAGCGTTTGATGTTGTTCACAATGCCTTCTCTTCATATAACCCCAACTCTCCTCCAAAAAACAAGATTTACAGACTGCACAAAAAACAACTCTATCATTTTCTTTGACAGCATCGCCAGTAATTGGGTCAGTTCTTTCTATAATGTGAGAGTGAGTTGAATTTAATTTATGGGAGTAATAGGACATATTTTAAAATGAAAATTGAAAACAGATTTGCAAAATAAAGGCGTAGAACGTACTTTTGTCGAAAATTAAAACGTTATTTAAAATTAGTCTAAACAAAAATAGTAATCATTTAATTTCTATTTTAACACAAATAAGAATTAGGCTAATTCTATCATATACGCAAAAACAACCTTTTGAGTTGTTTGTTATTTAATAATTTTTAAAACTTATACTGTCTTTATATACAACTAAATCTATGAAAAATATTTTTTTTAAATACTATTTTATTTTCTTTACAATTCTATCTTCTTTTTGGCTTTCGTCGTGTGGAAGTGATTCGGAAACTAAAAAAACGGAATTTGACCGAAAAGAATTATTAGAAAATATAGCTACTAATTTGATTGTTCCTTCCTATCAAAACTTAGAAAGTAATACTAATTTACTTGTAGAGGCTACTCAAAGTTTTACACAAAATCCGTCAGTTTCTACATTGGAAGCTGCTCAAACTGCTTGGAAGTCAGCTTATTTGTCTTTTCAAGATGCTAATGTTTATAATTTTGGTGCAGCACAAGGAACACTTGGTTCTCTTTTGGAAAATGTAGGCACTTTTCCTGTAAGTGAAACCAAAATTGAAAATTATATTGCTGCTGGAAACTCATCTTTGAATAATTTTGATAGAGATTCAAGAGGATTTTTGGGAGTAGAATATTTGCTTTTTGATAAAGAAAATAAAACAAGTGTAGTAGAAAAATATACAGACCCAAATAGAAGAGAATATTTGTTGGCAGTAGTTCAAAACATTCAAACTGAAGTAAAAAAAGTAAGTGATTCTTGGACAAACGGCTATAAAGAAACTTTTACAAACAACACAGGAACAGACGCAGGAAGTGGCGTTTCTATTTTATTTAATGAATGGAATAAAAGTTTTGAGAGTATCAAAAATTTCAAATTAGGTTTGCCATTAGGAAGACGAGCAGGACAAACACAAGCTGACCCAAAGCTAGTAGAAGCCTATTATAGCAAAGAATCAATTCTGTTTTTGAAAGCTCATTTTGAGAATATCGAAAGAGTATGGTATGGAAAATCACTTACTGTTAATGGACAAGAGGGACAAGATGGTGTTGGTTTTGAAGAATATTTGATGAGTGTAGAAGGAGGAGAAGCTGTAGTTTTGGAAACCAAAACACAATTACAAGAAGTGAAAAAAGCAATTAATCTTTTGCCAAATGAAGATTTACAAACTCAAATTAGCTCAAATCCAACAGCTATAAATAATCTTTTGACAGAAATGCAAAAACTAACTCGTTTCTTCAAAAGTGAAATGATTTCTCTTTTAGGAATCACGATTACCTATGATAGTGGTGATGGTGATTAATTGTATCACAGATTTCCTAGTCTTGTCGTTGTTGATGTCTTCACCAACGACAAAAAAATAAAAACGCTATTTCAATACATTTGAAGTAGCATTTTTTCATTTTCAAAAAAAGTGTGTTTTTTCAAGAAAAAATAAGCAACTTTGCATCAAAAACTACTAAAACACACAATCAGAAAATGAATATCTTTCACAAACTTATTTCTTGGATTACAACACCTATTTTTATAGTTGTTTTTTACCTTACACTTTGTGTTTTTCATGTTTTACAAGTGATTTCTCTTAATCTTTGGGGATATAAAGGACACAAAAAAAGTGTAGATTATATGGTTTTTTGGCTTATGCAAGGCTTAAGAACAGTAGGGGCAAGGCTTCCAAATATGAAACAGCCAAGCCTTCCAACTGATAGACCTATTATTATTGTTTCAAATCATCAGAGTATTTATGATGTTCCTGCCATCTTGTGGACATTCAGAAAATACCATCCAAAATTTGTGAGTAAAAAAGAATTAGAATACGGAACGCCTGCAATTTCTTATAATCTTCGTCATGGAGGTTCTGTTTTGATTGATAGAAAAGATAGAAAACAGGCTCTGACAGCCATGACTCAATTTTCAAAGTACATAGAGGAAAATAATTATGCAGGTTGTATTTTTCCAGAAGGAACACGCTCTAGAGATGGAAATATATTGGATTTCAAACCAGCAGGAATGCTAATGATGTTTAAAAGTATGGCAAAAAATCCTCCTATTGTTGTGCCTGTGGTGATAGATAATTTTTGGAAAATGCAACGCTATAGCTTCAAACCAATTCCTTTTGGAATTAATTTTTTCTTGAAAGTATTAGAACCAATTGATATGAAAGTATGGCTAGAAGAAGGAAATAGCTCTACTTCGCTTATTGCTGAGACTGAAAAAAGAATTAAAGAGGCTTTGGAAGAAAGTAGAAATCAAAAAAATTAAGAAATATTTTTTAATTTTTAATTTTTTTAAGTTATTATTGTATAGTCTCTTAAAAAAGCAGAATAACTGTTGAGTCATTTTGTATTTCACTTGCAAACCTTTTATTATTTAACCTCTTTTTGTATGATGAAACGTTACTCTATTTTCAAAGAAAATAGTTTTTTATCTTGTTTTTTTATTTTTGTATTAATTCAATTTTTTATAGTAGAAAAACATGCAGTAGCTCAATCTACTCAAAATCAAATATTTTCTACTCTTGTTCCTGAAATAGGTTTTCCTTTAGTGCATAATTTCTCACCAGAAGAATATAATGGTTCTTCTCAAAACTGGGCAATTGCTCAAAGCCCAAACGGACTTATTTATGTTGGAAATAATGAAGGTGTTCTAGAATTTGATGGCAAAAATTGGCGTAAATACAGAGTAACTAATAATTCAACGATAAAGTCATTAGCCATAACAGCAAAAGGAGAAATATTTGTTGGAGCAAAAGGCGAACTTGGAATGCTTAAGCCTGATTCGACAAATACGTTACATTATGTTTCCTTAATGAATAAAATTCCTGAAGACAAAAGAAATTTTAATGATGTCTGGCAGATTTTTATCAAAGAAGATAAGCAAGAAGTCTATTTTCGAACAACTGAACAAGTCTTAGTTTATAAGGATGGGACTTTTATAAAAATTATTGAACCCCAAAATACATTTGGAACAGCATTTTTTGCAAATAATGATTTCTATGTCAAGGAGAGTGAAAAAGGAGTATTGAAATTGAATGAAAACTATCAATTAGAAACATTTACAGAACAAATTATAGGAGTAAATAATGTCTATGGAGTTGTATCAAAAAACAATGATAATAGTGTAATTGTGCTTACTCGCCCAGAGGGCATTTTTCAAGTAAAAAATCAAAGTAGTAAACAAATTGAATTTGCTTCTTTATCTACTCTCAATGAAGCTAGGGGGTATGTTTCCATTATGCTTCCTTCTCAAGAAATTGCTATTGGCACACTAAGAAATGGTCTTTTTATTACAGACTTGGAGGGGAGTATAAAACTACACTTGAATAAACAAAATATCTTAAAAAGTAATACTATTTATGATGTGTTTTTAGATAACAAAAAGAATTTATGGCTTGCTACAGATAATGGAATCTCCTGTGTTTATCTAGGTGTTCCCTATTCTACTATTGGAGAAAAACAGGGAGCAGCAGGAAAAGGACTAACAGTTGAGTATTCAGAAATCCACAATAAATTATATCTAGGAACTACTTTAGGAATTTATCAGAACAATTATCCAATCATAACAAACCCTATAGATGGAAAACAAAAAGATTTTTCTTTACTTGAGGGAACAGAAGGATATGCTCTAACTTCAACTTCTTATAATGACAAAATTTATCAAGGACATAGTTTAGGAATATTTGAAATTGTTGATACAATAGCAAATAAATTTGCTATTGTACGAAAAGCTATTTGGTCTATAAAACCTCTTTCTACTGAAACAACAACTCGTTTTTTGACAATCCCTTCGAAAGGAATTAGTCTTGTTACTAAGGTTAGTGATATAAAAGGTCAAGAGTGGCAAGAGAAAATGTACTCAAATTTTGATGAAAGTGTGCGTTCTTTGAATCAATATAAAGGATATTGGTGGACTCAAAGTAATAATAAAGGAGTTTATCGTTTGACGTTTTCTGATAACTATGATAGTTTATTAGAGGCAAAGTTATATACTGCTGATGAAGGTTTATTTTCTGAAAAGGGCAATAGCATCCATCGAATACAAGATAGATTGGTGGTAGTAAATGAAAATACAGTATTAAAATATGATGAGAAACAAGACAAATTTGTCAAAGATAAATTTTTTGATGCTTATTTTAAGCAGAAAAGTATATCTCGTCTCTATGAAGATAAAGAGGGTAATATTTGGTATGAAATCAGTGGAGAAAGAGGAGTTTTGTGGAAAGAACAAGGAAATAACTATAGGCAACAAACTGATTTTACAGCCTTACAATCTATTTATAGTGAAATCAATCTAAACAAAACACTTCCTGATGGGAAATTAGTTTTAGGTGTAGGAGATGGATTTGTTTTTATAGATTCAAAACGAAATTTTGAGATTAATCAGAAGCCAACTGTACAGGTTCGTAAAATAGAATTTTTAGGAGAAACAGATTCACTGCTTTTTGGTGGTTCATTTTTGGGAGAAGATAGCTTAGTTACTTATTTACAACCTAAGAATCAACAACTAAAATTAGACTATCGTTTTAATGCACTGCGTTTTTCTTTTGCCTGTCCAGAGATGAGTTTTCCAGAGCAAACAGAATATCGATATAAACTAGAAGGATTAGATGAAAAATGGTCATCTTGGTCATCTAAAGCTCAAAAAGAATATACTAACCTTTCTGATAAAAAATATAAATTTAGAGTACAAGCTCGTACAATTTGGGGAGTAGAAAGTGAAGAAACACTTTACGAGTTTGAAATTCGTTCGCCTTTTTATAAAACACCAATAGCCTATAGTATTTATGTTATTTTGGTATTTTTACTAGTTTGGGTAATCGTAAAACTCAATACAAAAAGGTTAGAAAGAGATAAGAAAAAGTTAGAAAAAGTAATTACTGAACGCACAGCCGAGGTTGTTCAACAAAAAGAAGAGCTACAAATGCAAGCTGATAATCTTTCACAAGCAAACGCAGCTATCAATAATCAAAAAGAAGAGTTAGAATTACAGGCCGAAAATTTATCTCTTGCTAATACTGCCATTAGTGAGCAAAAACAAGAAATTGAAAAATCGTATCAAAATGTACGTGTTCTTAGTGAAATTGGACAGAAAATAACAAATATTCTTGATGTAAAAACTCTTATTCAAACTGTTTATGAGAGTGTAAATACACTTATGCCTGCTGATGGTTTTGGTATTGGAATTTTAAATGAGGCAACTAGAAAAATTGAGTTTGAAGGTTTTGTAGAAAATAATGAAACTCTACCTGCTCATTCAGACCATTTAGAAGATACAACTAAACTATCTGTGAGGAGTTTAATAAATAATGAGAGGTTAGTAATTACAGATGCACAATCACAATACAAAGAATACTTTAATATAGATTTAGAAGAGGTAGAAATTGGTAAACTACCTTATTCTTTGGTATATCTACCTTTAAACTCAGAAGGAGAAACAATTGGAGTATTGACAGTTCAGAGTATGACAGAACATAAATATTCTTCTATAGAGTTAGATATGTTAGATACTTTGGGAGCTTACACAGCTATTGCCTTAGATAATATAAAGGCATATCAAATTATTTCTGATAAAAATACAAATATTACTGATTCAATTCGTTATGCTCAAACCATTCAGCAAGCTGTTTTGCCAATTGAACAAGAACTAGAAGAGTATTTTGAAGAACATTTTGTTATTTTTCGTCCTAAAGATATTGTCAGTGGAGATTTTTATTGGGCAACAGAACTAAAAACAGAAACAGAACATAAAATCTTTGTTGCTGTGGTAGATTGTACAGGACATGGAGTTCCAGGGGCATTTATGTCTATGCTTGGACATGCTTTTCTCAATGAAGCTGTTTCTCAACAACATTTAACTAACCCTGCTGCAATTTTAGAGTGGCTCAATGAAGAAATAAAGAGTTCTTTAAGACAAGAACAAAAAGTAAATGCTGATGGAATGGATATTTCACTTTGTGTCATTGATAAAAACCAGTTAGAAAATAATGCAGAAGAAAATATCAAAATAACTTATTGTGGAGCAAAACGTCCCCTTTTTTATGTATTGCCTTCCAATAATTTAAAACTAGTAAAAGGAAATAGACGTTCTATTGGTGGTTATGTAAGAAAGAAAAAATACAATGACTTTGAAAATGAAGAAATAGTTTTACCAAAAGGAACAATGCTTTATCTTTTTTCTGATGGATTTACAGACCAATCTAACCCAGAGGGAATAAAACTAGGTACACCACAACTTACAGAACAGCTTTCTTCTTTGGCTTCTCTTTCTACACAAAAACAGCAACAAAAACTAACAGATTTATTAGACAATCATCAATTAGATACACCACAACGGGATGACATCACTTTTATGGGAATACGTATCTAGAAGAAATAGTTTTATTTGAAATAATATGAAAATTTAAAAAAAATGTAAACCTTTTATAATCTTACACTCGCCGTTCTATTCTTTAAATAAAATTATCAATTTTGATAGAATAAGCGTAATTTTGTGGTTTCAAATAAAATAAAGACGATAAAATAAGTAAAAGATAAAAAAGATGGTTTACTTGTGCCGAAAAGAACATTTTTGTGCTTCACACCGATTATTTAATCCTGCTTGGAGCGATGAGAGAAACGAAGAAGAGTTTGGAATTTGTTCGAATCAATATTTTCACGGACATAATTTTGAGTTGATTGTAAAAGTAAAAGGAAAAATTAATCCAGATACAGGCTGTGTATTGGACTTGAAAAAGTTAGGAAAACTTATCCGAACTGAAATTATAGACAAAGTCGATCACAAAAACCTAAATATTGAAGTAGAGTTTTTGAAAGGTAAAATTCCGTCTTGTGAAATAGTAATTATGGAATTTTGGAAAATTCTTGCGCCAAAAATTTCAGCTTTATCAGATAAAAATGCTGTCTTGCATTCGCTTACCTTATTTGAGACAGAAAAAAATTATGTAGAGTATTTTGGAGAGGAATAATAATACAATAAAATGTATTGTCTAAACAACTGTATTACTTTTCTGTTCTTCAAACTGAGGTGTAAACATTAAAATTAGACCTACACAAATCAATTATTCTATAACTATCTCTTGCCATTGTTGGTGTTTTAGCATAGCGACATCAACAACAAAATAACCCCTAATTTAAAGATGAATCCTGCTCAATATATAGAACAAACCAATCTTAAACCAACCATTTCAGACAAAGAAATTGAAGAACTGATAGAACAAACCCTAAAATATAAATTTATAGGTGTTTGTGTTCCTCCTTTTTGGGTTAAGAAAGTGAAGCGAGATTTACTCAAAACAGATACTAAAGTAGTTACAGTAATTGGTTTTCCATTGGGCTATAACCGTACAGAAACGAAGGTAACAGAAGCCGAAGTGGCATTGAAAGATGGAGCAGATGAGTTGGATTTAGTAATTTCGACGACAGGCTTTAAAACAAATCCATTTTGGGCGAAAGTTGAAATTGTAAGACTGGCAGAAATTGCACATCAAGCCGAAAAAATGCTAAAAGTAATTATAGAAACGGCTTATTTATCCCAAAAAGAAATAAAAGAAACGGCTTTAATTTGTCAGGAAGCAGGAGCAGATTTTGTAAAAACTTCTACAGGTTTTGCAAGTGCTGGATTTGCATCAAATACTACTGATTTTTATGCAGGTGCAAAATTAGAAGAGGTACAACTTATCAGAAATACAGTTTCTGAAATGGTTGGCATAAAAGCATCTGGAGGAATCAAAACCTATCAACAAGTGCAAGATTTTGTGAAAGCAGGTGCAGAACGAATTGGTACTTCATCTGGAGTGGAAATTATGGAAGAGTATTTTGCAATGAATAAGTAATTAGACTTTATTCTACTCACTCTTCTTTCACCACCAATACACTATCAAAAAAATCCCTACTTTTGCATCATAATTTCAAAACTCTTTTACCTAACGCTAAGTTAGAGAAGCATTTTGAAAAATGAAGAAACAAAGAATTAATAAAGATATAGAAAATAAATCTATGAAAAATGCCCCTATTGGTGTTCTGCTAGTCAATTTAGGAACTCCAGACTCTCCAAACACCCCTGATGTTAGAAAATATTTACGTGAGTTTTTGCTTGATGCAAGAGTTATCGATATTGCTGCACCACTTCGTTATGGACTTGTAAATGGAATTATTGCTCCTTTTCGTGCGCCCAAATCAGCAGCTGAATATCAAAAATTATGGACAGATAGAGGTTCTCCTCTGTTGTATCATGGAGTAGATGTAGCCGAAAAGCTACAACATTCTTTAGATAATCATTCAGAAAAAGAAACGGATAAAAGTAAAAGAGAAAATTATGTAGTTCGTTTGGCAATGCGTTATCAAAGTCCTGCACTTCCTGCTGTTTTGACGGAGTTACAGGAAATGAATTGTAAAAAAATTATTGTTATTCCAATGTTTCCTCAATATGCTTCAGCTTCGACAGGCTCGGTTTTGGAAAAAGTAATGCAACTCGTTTCTAAATGGCAGCTTATTCCAGAAGTTTCTTTTGTAGATGCATATCCAACAGATAAAAAAATGATAAAAGCATTTGCTTTACAGGGTCAAGAACTTTTATCTAAACATGATTACGATCATTACGTTTTTTCATATCATGGTTTGCCACAACGCCAACTAAAAAAAGCAAGTTCGTACTGTAAAATTGGGACATGTTGTAATTCTTATAATGCAACAAACCGTTTGTGTTATAGAGCGCAATGTTATGAAACTTCACGTCATTTGGCAAAAGAATTAGGAATTACAGAAAAAGATTATACAGTTTGTTTTCAATCTCGTTTAGGTTCTGACCCTTGGATTCCACCTTATACAGATGATGTAATTAAGCAAATGTATGAAAAAGGATATCGCAAACTGATTGTTTTTGTACCTTCTTTTGTAGCTGATTGTTTGGAAACAACAGTTGAAGTTGCAGAAACCTACCACGAAGACTTTTTAGAACTTGGTGGAGAGCGTTGGGATATGGTTGATAGTCTTAATTCACATCCACTTTGGATAGAATCATTGGAAGATATGGTAATTCAGAGAAGTTAATTGAACTCAATTACAAATTAGTTTAAACCCTAAGAGCCTTTGCAGCCCTTAGGGTTTTGTTTTTCTATTACTTTATTTCTTCTTTTATCCAATCTGTTACAAACTTCAAAACCAAAGGCGAAAATGTTTCTTCTATTTCTCCGTACTCAGAAGGTAAACCTGTTTCTGCCGTTTGAAATAAATGGTTTAGATTTGGAAAGTATTTTATAGTTGCATTTCCTGCTTCTTGTGTTGCCTTTTCTATGGCTGTAAGATTGATTTTTGAATCTACTTGAACATCTTTATCTCCATTGATTGCTAAAATGGGACAAACTGTTTTGGATAAATTTTCTTTTGGATTGTATCTCAAAAAATAAGACATCCAAGGCGATGTAATAAGAGAAAGTTGTGCATTTATATACTCTTCTTTAGTCATAGAAGGTGGAAAATCATCTTGATTGACTGAATCTGTAAGATATAAAGTCATTTTTTCTTTAAGTAATTTCTCATCAGTAATTTCATTTATAATTCTGAATGCACCTTCATTCTCTCTTTTTGATTTTACTAAATCTTCCTGACTCATTCCACTTAATTTTCCAATAGCTTGTTGTTGCTCTACTAAAAGTTCGCTTCCATTTACACCAACTCCAGCTAAAAGAACAATAAAAGCAACATCTTTTTGACGATTTGCTGCGACCATTGGTGCAATCATTCCACCTTCACTATGTCCGATTAAACCTATTTTTTTTGTATTAATATCTTTTCTAGTTTTCAAAAAATCAATCGCTGCTTCTACATCAGTTGCAAAATCCTTAGATGTAGAGCCTTCAAAAATGCCAGTTGACTGTGCCGTTCCCCTATCATCATAACGCAAAACAGCAATTCCATTTTTTGTAAGATAATCTGCAATTACTAAAAAAGGTTTGTGTCCCAAAATTTCTTGATTTCGATCTTGCGCTCCACTACCCGAAATTAGAATCACAACAGGAGTTTTATTATTTGCATTTTTTGGTAAAGTAAGTGTACCTGCTAAAATGGTTTCTTCTTTTGCTTTTTTGTTTTGAAATTGCACTTCTTCAGTTTTATAATCAAAAGGAGCTTTGGGTTCTTGTGGACGGTTTAAGGTTTCTTTTTGTGTACCTTTTTCCATTTTATTCAAAATCATAGGGAAGCTTTGTCCTGCTTGTTTGAATATTCCTTCAATTTGAGTTTTAGAAATTAATTTGCCTTCATAAGAAGCTCCTAAGTTTGAAATTTTGATTGTTAAATTATTATCTAAAAAACTAACTTCACTTACAGGAATATCTTTTGCGCCTTGTGCTGGACTATCCATTGTAGCAGAAAAAATATTTGTATTTTCATCTTGTTCATTTTCAATTTTTGAAATATGAAAAATTAAAGGTAGTTTCATTCCAGAAACAGATAATTCTCCTTTCCAGTCTCCTAAAAGGGATTTTTCAAAATTTTGAGCCATAAGTGAAATAGAAAATAAAAAGGTAATGAGAGATAAAAATAGGGTTTTCATTTTTGATTTATCTTTTGGAGTATGATTTTTTATTGATTTAGTCTGCTATAATCTTAGTTTTGTGGGAACTAATTTGAATATACTTTTTAAAGCACTGACTTGTAAGATACAAAAACAAAAATATAAAAAAGATACTTCTTTAAATTCAAACGAATTGACCATTTTGAATATTCTGAGTTATTTCAAAATAAAATCATTTTTAATGCTATTTTTGTAGAAATCTGCTTTTTTATTAAAATGACTTCCTCTTTCTCACCTAAAAATATTATCTATGAATCTATTTGAACAGTTGTTTGAAAACAATAAAACGTGGGCAACTCAAAAAAAAGCTATCGATAAAAATTATTTCAAAGATTTATCAGAAGGACAAAACCCTGACATTCTTTATATTGGTTGTAGTGATAGCCGAGTAACAGCAGAAGATATGATGGGAGTTCAACCAGGGCAAATGTTTGTCCATCGTAATGTTGCGAATCTCGTTCCTAATAATGATAACAATTCGGCTTCTGTCATCGAATATGCGATTGCTCATTTAAAGGTAAAACATATTATAGTTTGTGGTCATTACTTTTGTGGAGGAATTAAAGCAGCGATGCAAAGCAAAGATTTGGGTATTCTAAATCCTTGGTTAAGAAATATTCGTGATGTATATCGTTTGCACAAAGAAGAATTAAATGCCATTGCTGACGAAACAAATCGTTATAAAAGGCTGGTAGAATTGAATGTACAAGAGCAATGTATCAATATTATAAAGACAGCAGTTTGGCAAAAAAGCTTTTTGAGTAATCATCTGCCTATTGTTCATGGATTAGTCTTCGATATTCATTCAGGTACATTGATAGATTTGAATATTGATGTTCAAGGCATAGCACAGTCTATTAGAGAAATATATGATTTAGGTACAAATAAATAGCTTTTAGCAATGATAATTACGAAAAATATTAGCCTTAAAAATGCAATTCAATTTACAGGACATCATTTGATTTGGATTTCCTTGTGGGTATTTTTTGTGGCATTAATTCATAAATATTTAGGGGTAAGATGGCTCGTTATTCCTTGGCTTCCTCTTTCTATTATTGGTACTGCTGTTGCTTTTTATGTAGGCTTCAAAAATAATAGTGCTTATGACCGTATGTGGGAAGCTCGTAAGATATGGGGAGGAATTGTCAATAGTAGTCGTTCGTGGGGAAGTGCTGTGAAGAGTTTGGTAAGCAACCAGTTTACAGATAATAAACTTTCAGATGATGAACTTTTGAGCATAAAACGTAAAATGATCTATCGTCATATTGCGTGGTTGTATGCTTTGAGGAGTCAATTACTTGTGGTCGTTTCTTGGGAACATGCTAATCAGGGTGGCTTGATTGGTAAAGCCGCACATCGTTATCGTAGAAAATTTGGGGTAGGAATGGTAGATGATGAAGTAACTAAAATAGAATTAGAATTACTTTTGCCTCCTGAAGAGTATAAAAGTTGTATTCAATATAAAAATACGGCTACCCAAATCATTGACCAGCAATTTCAAGACTTAGCAAAACTAAGAGAAGAATCTTTGATTAATGATTTTAGGCACATTGCCCTCCAACAAATACTACAAGATTTTTATGACCATCAGGGAAAATGTGAGCGTATCAAAAAATTTCCTCTTCCTCGTCAGTATGCCAATATGAGTGCTGTTTTTATAGGAATATTTATTTTCTTGTTGCCTTTCGGAATGATTTCTGAATTTGAAAAAATTGCTCCTTGGGGAGTTTGGTTATCTATTCCTTTTACTATTTTGATAGGTTGGGTATATGTCGTGATGGAAATTGTAGGCGACTATTCTGAAAATCCATTTCAAGGAATGGCAAATGATATTCCGATGCTTTCCCTATGTAGAACCATTGAAAATGATTTGAGAGAAATGTTAGGAGAAACCGATTTACCAGAAGATATACTTCCAAAAAATGGAATTCTGATGTAAAAACTATTTTAATTTTGTTGAATCTGAAAATTAAAATATACAGTATAGATTGAATTAGATGAATTGACACTTTCTAAACTTACGAAATTAAATTTATTAGGTTTATCCAAAAAAAAATCTTGCAAACTCAAAAAACTTTTGTAGATTTGCGTAGAGACAATCAGAAATATACCAAAATAAAAGTATTGTCTATCAAAACAGAATGAAAAACACAATTTTAAATATTACTTATCTATCTACTTCTGCAAATTCTGCATGGTGGTGGCACTATATCAAAGATATAGGCGATAAGTCGTGTGCATTCTGAACTCCAAAAAATTAAAAGGAATACAGAAAATTATATCTTTGATTTATATATAAAAGACTTATCGCAAAAATGTGATAAGTCTTTTTTTTTGTTTAAAAATAAAAAAATATTCACACTTGCCGTTGTTGGTGTCCCCACAAACAACACATAATACAAAATCTATGAATTTCAAATTAAAAACCTTTACTCAAAAAATATTAGCTGATACGCTTACGCCTGTCGGAATTTATTTAAAACTAAGAGATAAATATCCAATGAGTTTTCTGTTGGAATCTTCAGATTATCATGGCAATCAAAATGCCTTTACATATATCTGTTGTGAGCCAATAGCGAATTTTAAGGTAGAAAATGAAACCATTTATCAGTCTTTTCCTGATGGAAGCACGACAGAAAAAGAGATTGAAAATACATCAGAAGTAACAGAAGCTCTTACAAAATTTTCAAAGAGTTTTAAAGCCGAAAAGAATAAACACAACTTTATTACAAACGGACTTTTTGGTTATACTACGTATGATGCTGTTAAGTATTTTGAAAAAATACCAGAACCCAAAACTGAAAAACTCAAGATTCCATTAGTTCAATATCACGTTTTCAAATATGTAATTGCGATTAATCACTTCAAAAATGAACTTCATATTTTTGAACATCAACTAGAAAATGAAAACGGAAATGAGCCAACTTTCAAAAAAGTATTAGATGTTCTTCAAAACAAAAATGCCCCTACGTATTCTTTTAAAACAGAAGGAGAAGAAACTTCAAATATGACAGATGAGGACTTTTTGGATAATGTAAATCACGGAATTTCGCATTGCAAGCGTGGCGATGTTTTTCAAATTGTTCTTTCAAGACGTTACAAACAAAAATTTGAAGGCGATGATTTTAATGTTTATCGTGCCTTACGCAGCGTAAATCCTTCACCTTATTTGTTTTATTTTGATTATGGAAGTTTCAAATTAATGGGTTCTTCGCCAGAGGCGCAACTTGTAGTCAAAAATAGAAAAGCAACTATCCATCCGATTGCAGGAACTTTCAAACGAACAGGAAATGATTCTGCTGATGCTGCCTTGGCTGTTCAACTTCAAAATGACCCAAAAGAAAATGCTGAACATGTTATGCTTGTTGATTTGGCAAGAAATGATTTGAGTAGAAATGGAACAAATGTAAATGTTGATGTTTTTAGAGAAGTTCAATATTTTTCTCACGTTATTCATTTGGTTTCTGAAGTGAGTGGCGAGCTTTTACCTGAAGTTTCTCCTTTGCAGATTGCTGCTGATACGTTTCCAGCAGGTACGCTTTCAGGTTCTCCAAAACCGAATGCTCTTTCTCTCATTCATAAATATGAACCCGAAAATCGTAGTTATTACGGTGGTGCGATTGGTTTTATTGGTTTCAATGGCGACTATAATCATGCAATTATGATTCGTTCGTTTTTGAGCAAAGAAAATTCACTTTACTTTCAAGCAGGTGCAGGAATTGTAGAAAGTTCTGTTCCTGAAAATGAACTTGCAGAAGTAGGAAATAAATTAGCAGCCCTTCGAAAAGCCTTAAAATTAGCAGAAGAAATCGTCTTGTAGAGTGGCGAAAAGTTACCTTTAATTTACTCTATACCCCCTTTACTAATAATAATTTATAAACCCAACCGTTGTTGAGAATTGTATTTCAATCTCAATGACGGTTATAAAAACGAAAAAATGAAACAAATAGCTGTCATAGATAATTACGATTCTTTCGTTTATAATTTAGTTCATTATTTGAGAGAACTAACAAGCGAACTTTCTACAAACAAAGAACAACAAGCACAAATTACCGTTTTTAGAAACGACCAAGTAAAGCTAGAAGAACTAGAAAAATTTGATAAAATCTTACTTTCCCCTGGTGGTGGTATTCCGTCAGAAGCAGGAAAGTTATTGGAAATAATCAAGCATTTTGCACCAACAAAAGATATGTTAGGCGTTTGTTTGGGACATCAAGCATTGGGAGAGGCATTTGGCGCAAAACTAGAAAACCTTTCAAAAGTCTATCACGGAGTTGCTACGCCTATCAAAGTTTTGACAGAAGATAGTCTGTTTTCAGGACTTCCAGCCAAAATAAATGTAGGGCGTTATCATTCGTGGGTTATTCAAAAGGACAGTTTGCCAGCCGATTTTGAAATAACTGCCGTAGATGAACAAGGCGAAATTATGGCGATTGCTCACAAAAAATATAAACTCAAAGGCATTCAGTTCCACCCAGAATCTATCCTTACACCAGAAGGAAAAACGATTATTAAAAATTGGTTGGAAAACGTACCACAGACTTCCCAGTCTGTGAATAAATAAATTTCAATTAACCGTCAACGAGCTTAAAAGCGTCGTTGAGGATTTATAATTTCTATCTAAACCTCGTTGACGGCGAAGTCTCAACGACGGTTGATAAACATACAAAAATGAAAAACATACTAAATCACTTATACGAACACCACACCATTACAAGAGAAGAAGCAAAAAATCTCTTGATTCAAATCTCAAATGGCGATTATAATCAACTTCAAGTTGCATCTTTTCTGACAGTTTTTAATATGCGAAGCATTACAGTGGATGAGCTTTTGGGCTTTCGTGATGCGATGCTAGAGCTTTGTCAGCGTGTAGATTTGTCGGCTTATGATGCGATAGACTTGTGTGGAACAGGTGGCGATGGTAAAAATACCTTTAATATTTCAACGATTACTTCTTTTGTGGTTGCTGGTGCAGGTGTGAAGGTTGCCAAACATGGAAATTATGGCGTTTCTTCGCCTTGTGGTTCGTCGAATGTATTGGAACATTTGGGCGTAGTTTTTACGACAGATGAATCTGTTTTACAAAGGCAAATTGAGGAAGCAAATATTTGTTTTTTACATGCGCCTTTGTTTCACCCTGCTGCGAAGGCTGTTGCGCCTGTTCGTTTGCGTTTGGGAACAAAAACGTTCTTTAATATGCTAGGACCTATGGTAAATCCTGCTTTTGTAAAACGTCAGATGATTGGTGTTTTTAGTTTGGAATTGGCTCGTTTGTATGCGTATTTGTACCAAAAACAGGAAGGTTCACAGTTTTCGATTGTGCATTCTTTGGCTGGATATGATGAAATTTCGCTTACTTCTCCTTTCAAAATGATTACCAATGAAGGCGAATTTATTCTTTCTCCAAAAGATTTGCATACAGAAACTTTAAAGCCAAATCAAATTGAAGGAGGAACAACTATAAAAGAAGCTGCTGATATATTTTTGAGTGTTTTGAATAACAAAGCAACAGAAGCACAAAAAGAAGTGGTTTTGACAAATTCAGCAATTGCACTTCAAACTTCTTTTAGAAATACAAACAAAGAAACCTCTTTTGAAGAAGCGAAAGCACTAGCAAAAGAATCTTTAGAAAGTGGAAAGGCGTATGAAGCTCTACAGAAATTATTAAAACTTTCTCCTCAATTGGTTTAAATTACGACCTGCCAAAGCAGCGAAGCTAATTACGAATTACGAATTATTTTTCCCTTAGAAAATATTTATACTAATATGGTAAACAGAATTGAAGTTTCATCTTGATAACTGTTTACTGATAACTGACAACTGAAAGAATGCTAGAAAAAATAATCCTTCATAAACAAAAAGAAGTTGCCCAGCTCAAAAAAGAAATTTCTATTGAAAGTCTAAAGCAAAAGCCTTTTTTTAATAGAGAAACAATTTCTTTAAAAAAATCTATCAAAAATGGTTCTGGAATTATTGCAGAATTCAAACGAAAATCTCCATCAAAAGGAATAATTAATGATTCAGTCGATGTTATTGAAATCACACAAGGTTATGCCTCTGCTGGTGCTTCTGCACTTTCCGTTCTGACAGATACAGAATTTTTTGGTGGACAAATAAGCGATTTAGAAATTGCTCGTGCATATAATGAAATTCCTATTTTGAGAAAAGATTTTATGATAGATGAATTTCAAATATATCGTGCAAAAGCGAGTGGGGCAGATTTAATTTTGCTTATTGCTGCTGTTCTGTCTCCCAAAAGATGCCTAGAGCTTGCCGAAAAAGCAAAAGAATTAGGCTTAGAAATTTTGCTAGAAATTCATGCAAAAGAAGAGCTAGAACAGGTTAAAGAAATTGCTCACATAGTTGATGCTGTTGGTGTAAATAATAGAAATCTAAAAACATTTGATGTTGATATTGAGGAATCAATGCGACTTTTTGATGAAATTCAAACAATTAAGAAGGAAAATCAAAGCAAAAATGATTTTGTGCTAATTTCTGAAAGTGGTTTGTCTGATATAGAAAGTGTTTTAAGATTAAAACAAAAAGGATTTGAAGGCTTTTTGATGGGAGAATATTTTATGAAACAACAAAACCCTGCACAAGCGTGCAAAGAGTTTATAGAAAAATTGTAATTTTACAGTCCTCAACGACGGCAAAGCCTCGTTGACGGTTGGAATAAGTAAAAACAAACCGTCGTTGAGACTCAAATGCAGCCGTCAACGAGGATAAAAACAATAGATTTCTATTTAAAAAAACTCCTCGTGTCAAAAGTTATTACTTTATTTCTGTTATTTTTATTTATCAATCATTTTATTTTTGCCCAAACTAATTCCGAACAAGATTCTGTTATTGAGCTAAAGGCTGTCGAAATTCAATCTAATTCTTTAGAAGAAAAAGCAGCAGGTTTTGAGGTTCAGAAACTGGACTCTTTGGCAATGGCAAGTTATCAGACTTCTGATTTGGGCAGACTTTTATCGTATCGAACGCCTATTTTTTTGAAGTTTTATAGCATCTCTGGTTTGGCTTCTCCGTCTTTTCGTGGAACAAGTGCAGGACATACACAAGTTTTTTGGGAAGAAATTCCTCTTAATTCCCCTACTTTGGGACAGGTAGATTTTTCGCTTTTTCCTATTGGATTACTAGACGAAGTAAATGTTCATTATGGAGCAGCTAGTTTGCGTTATGGAGAAGGAGGTTTTGGAGGTGGAATTTCATTAAATCACAATCCTAAAAATACACAAAAAGCATTTTCATTGAATTGGATTCAATCCATAGGCAGCTTTCAGGCTTTCAAACAGCTTTTGACGACTTCCTATTCTATTTCAAACTCAAAACGATTACATATAAAAGCTACAAGTCGTCTTTTTTATAAATCTGCCAAAAATAATTATTCCTATAATTACAATAAAGAAACATTTACTAGAAAACGAGCAGCTACAGAGCAAAAAGGAATTGTTCAAGAATTTTATTTTCTTCCCAAAAACACATCAAGACTTTCAAATCATCAATTTTCGTTTCATTTTTGGGCGCAAGATGCAAGCCGAGAACTTCCACCACCTATAACAGTTCCTATAAACAAAGAAACGCAAGATGACTTCTCTGTTCGGAATCTTTTACAATGGAAATATAAAAAACGAAATTTTGAAGTGAGTACAAAAGCAGGTTATTTGTACGATTTTTTAGAGTATAGAAATGAAACTTCGGCTATTGTTTCAAAAACAAAAAATCAATCCTATCATTTTCTCTCAGAAATGAAATATGCTCCTCATCAAAAACTACTTTTACAAACAGGAATCCGAATAAGACAAGATTTTGCTGATGTAGATGGTTATAATCAGAGACATTCACAGGCACAACAAAGCATTTTTGCTTTAATAGAATATTCGCCTTCCCCATTTTTTCAAACTAATTTTCTAGCTCGCCAAGTTGTTTTGGATAATGAATTTCAAGCCTTTTTACCTTCTTTAGGTATTAATTTTGTTAAAAATAATTTGGAGGTCAAAGTGAACGCTGCTCGTAATTTCCGTGCGCCTACCTTGAATGATAGATATTGGTTTCCTGTTGGCAATCCTGATTTGAAAAATGAAGAGGGTTGGAATGGAGAATTTTCGGCAATTTATCATTTTATAGATAAAAAAGGCACAAAATTCTCTTTTTCGTCACTTTATTTTTGGGCTAATATTAATGATTGGATTTTGTGGTCTCCTGCTGTGGCTGGTTATTGGCGACCTGAAAATTTGCGTTCTGTCTTTTCACAAGGAATTGAAAGTAATCTTTTCTTCAAAAAAACGAGTCAAAATTTCAATCTTGAAGCGAATGTTTCTTATACTTATACCAATTCGAAAAACTTAAAAAAGATTAGAGATTTGGATGAGTCAGAAGGAAAACAGCTTATTTATACACCTTTTCATCAGCAAAAAAGTTTTGTTTATGCAGCTTATAAAAGTCAGTTTTTGAGAATTGAACAACAGTTTGTAGGCAAACGTTTTACCACAACGACAAATACAGAATATTTACCTTCTTATTTTTTGGCTAACTTTTCTTTAGGAAAAACAATCAATTATAAAAAAGTGAAGTTTGTTTTAGAGCTAAATTGTCAGAATATTTTTGATTATCAATATCAATCAATGGCTTTTTATCCGATGGTAGGACGTAGTTTTGAGTTTGTTTTGAGGACTAAATTTTAGAATTAAAATGTCTGTAAAGTTAATACCTAAAAATTATTCATTTCTACATCTTTCATTGTTTCTGCTTCTTTACTACTTACTTTTTTCATTACACTTATATCTCCTGTTGTCTCCAAAATCATAGCATCAATTTCTTCTAAACTATCCATTCCTTCTTTTCTTGCAGCAAAATAAATTTCATCAATAGCAATTCTTTCTTTCTTCAAAACCTGTTCGTATAATTCTCCTTTATAAAGTAGTAAAACAGGTTTACTAGCCACTAGTTTTTTGATAAATTTGAATCGAACTGAAAGCCAAGTAATTATATATTGCATAACTATAAGAATAGAAAAACACATAATTCCTTCTGCAATCGCAATTTTATTGTTCAGGGAAATAGTGGCAAGTATAGAACCCATAGCTACTGTAACAACAAAATCAAAAGCATTCATTTTTGAGAGCGTTCGTTTACCAGAAATGCGTAGTAAAAAAACCATTGATAAATAAGCTAAAAAAGTCATGATAGAAACTCTAGCTATATTTTCCCAATTTGTAAAAAAGATATTTTCCATTTGATTGTATAGGTTTATGTATTTTTGATTGAACAAAAAAAAACTGATTTCCTTTTATAAAATCAGTTTTTTAGTGATTATCATAATTAACATTTATCAATAGAAGATTGTTGACAAATATTTTTCATTGTTGCTATTTAAATGATTTTAAAACTCTATTCCCACCACCATAATATCATCTGTTTGAGATTCATTACCTTTCCAATTTTCTAATTTCTCAATTACTTCGCTTTCTTGAATAGAAAGAGGAGCATCAGTAGAAATGAGTTTTTCAAAATTCTTTCTCAGAAATTTCTTGTTCTCTTTTCCTCCAAATTGATCTTGATAACCATCAGAAGTCAAATAAATACGCATTCCTTTTTTTAGTTCTAAAAAAGTATTTTCAAAGTTTGTTCGTTTGTGTCTAAACTGTTGTTCTCCAATAGGTCTTCTTGTGGCTTTTATACAATTTAAATTTTGATTTGGAAAGCGATAATACAAAGGAATTTTTGCTCCTGCATAGACAAGCTGATTTTCTTTCAGAATTATTTTGAGAATAGCGATGTCCATTCCATCCTTTATTTGTGTTTGTTTTTGATGTAAATGTGCTTGCAACAAATCATCTAATTTTTCTAACATTTCTGCTGGATTTAATTCTTTTTCAGATGAATTATGATGCGTAAAAATATCATTGAGTAAAGAATTACAGAGAATTGTCATGAAAGCACCCGAAACGCCATGTCCTGTACAGTCAGCTAAAGCTATGTAAAAAGTGCTTTCTTTTTGAGCAAACCAAAGACAGTCTCCACCTACAATATCTTTAGGACGATTGAGAATAAAATGAGTGGGAAAGTATTGAAAAAGTTGAGTTTCATTTACTTGAATAGCATCTTGAATATGTTTTGCATAGTTAATACTTTCTTTTACTTTTTGATTGGCAGAGGTAATCTCATTATTTTTCTGTGACAAAATCTGATTTGCCTTTTGGTTACCTTTAATTCGTTTGAGTGTCATTACAAGAATTAGCAAGACTAAAAAAGTTACTCCACCAAGTAAATAGGTTTTTCCTTCTTCCCATTCAGATTGTTGCTGCAAAAACTCAATTTGCTGTTCTTTTTTTCCTACTTGAAAACGAGCTTCTAGTTCATTAATTTTTTCTAATTTACTCTCTTCAAAAAGAGTTTCTTTGAGCTTTACATATTTTTGAAGATTTTCTAAGGCTTCAGCAGGCTGTTCTGTTTTTTGATAGAGTTGTGTCAGAAATTCATAATTTTCTAATTCTACAGAGCTATTGCTTGTTTGGATAGCTAGTTCTAAACTTTTTTCAAACAATATTTTTGCTTCATTATATTCTTTTTGGGCTAAACGAGCCTGTCCCATATTTACTAATGTAGCTGACATGCTAGACGGATTTTCTAACTTTTCTTTGAGTTGAAGTGCTTGTTCGTAATAATGGTAAGCCGAATCATAATTGGAAAGAACAAAGAGTTCGTAACCAATATTATTGAGAGTAAAAGCAATACCTCGTTCAAAATTTATTTCTTTACAAAGTTGTAATGTTCGGCGATAAAACTCTAATGCCTTTTGAGGTTTTTTTTGATCAGAATAAAGAATTCCTAAACTATTGGTTGAAGCTGCTTCTCCTCGTTTTATACCCAGTTCTTGGTATAGTTTTAAAGCTCTTTGATAGTATTCGATAGCTTTGTCTTCATTTTTTAGATTTCGATGTACATCTCCAATTTGTTTACTAACATCAGCTATAAGTTCTTTTTTATTATTTTTCTCAGCATTTTTTAATACTTCCATAAAAAGGCTATATGCCTTTTGATCATCTCCAATGGTATAAAAAATGCCAGCTAAAGAAGTTTTCCAGTGATTGGCAAGAGTATCTAAAGTGATTTTATTTACTTCCTTTTGAATAAATAAAGCTTTTTCGTAGGCTTCTATGGCTTCAATAGAATTTCCTTCTTGCTCTTCTAAGAATCCAAATGCTGCATGTAGTCTTGCTTCTAGTAGTTTATCATTTGTGTCATTCTGTAATACAAAATTCAAAACTTTTCTTTTGTCCTCTGACGATATTTCAGATTCTAAAAGAGTATTTAACCAATTTCCTTTTTCTTGCTTGCTAATACTTTTATAAACAGTAAGCAAACTATCTGCTGTATTGGCAAATAAAGTAAAAGGAAAAAAGACAAATAATAGGACTATATATAGTTTTTGTAAATACATCTTTTAATAATAGAGTAGCATATTTTATTCTACTTTAAATAAACATAGATTTCTTTCTATTTCCAAATTATGTAGTAAAATCTTAGTTTCTCTTGTTTGCTATTTCTAAAAGCGTTTCATAATATTCTCGTCTTTCCATTTTGGATTTGAGCCACGCATAGAAAGCCATTTCTTGTAAATCTTCTTGCTGACTACTTTCTGCAAAAGTAATTACTTTATCAACTTTTTCTGAAAAATCAGGGTGTGTAACTCGCTGTGGATAACGCATATATTCTTCCAAAAGATTTAAAAAAGGTCTGCTGTTTTGATAATTGGATTGTCCTAAAAGAGAAGCATATTTTTGTTTTATTTTTGAGATAATTTTTCTTGCAATATCATCGTTTTTGAGTTCGAACTGTAAAACCGATTCAATGAGCCATTTTCTGACTACCCATTCTTTACCCATTTTTTTCTCTACCCAAGTATCAGAATGACCAAAGTCTAATAAAACTTTGTGAGCTTGTTTGAAATTACTTTTTTGAAAATGATAAAACACTAGATTAAGATGCGTATTCAAAATATCATTTGTAGAAAGAATAGATTTATTTTTTTTGAGTAAATTTTCTAATAACTGAATGGCTTTTTCTCGTTGTTCTGTAAAGGCAAGATTAGCAGCCGTAAGAAGAATAAATTTTGAATAAAAAGAAGTTTTATAGCTTTTTGAATTTTTGGTAGAAGAATCTAAAATACTTTTAAATTCCTCAAGGTAAGATAGCGATTCTTTAAATTTTTTGTTGCGATATAAAACGTGAGCCAACATGTAAAGTAATGAAAGTCTGTAGTATTGATTGTAAGACTGATTTTTTTCAGAAATCATCATATCTTTTAATAACTCATCATAATTTGCACGCAAAAAAAACTCAAAATTATAATAATCCTTTTTAGCCACTACGGCATTTCTAGCAATGGAAAGTAAATTAAAACGAATTCTAGGGCGTTCGCTTACTGCTTTTGTCAAATCCCATTCTTCTAAAATCTGATTCATCATTTTATCAAAATCTAATACTTTTCCTTCTCGTTTTGCTTCTGCAAGTTGATTTTTTAAGATGCAGTTGGCAATGTGCGCTCGTTCTTCTTGTTCTGCCAAGATTTTATTTTGATTGCGTAGCTCTAAAAGTTCTTCAAAGGGAGGTGAAAACTCATTATCTGTATTGGCAAGAGCAAGATTATAAATTGAGTTGAGAAGATGATATTGTTCGTTTTGTTGAGCTTGGTTTTGAGCTTTTTTGAGGTATTTCCAAGCAATATTTTCTAAATTTACTTCAAAAAGATAATGAGAAAGTGAAATTATTCCCATAATATCTGTTCCTTCAATCGTCTGGTCTGTACTTCTTGAAAGCGTAATAAAATCTATAAAATGCTGCATTAATCTTCTACGAAGAGCATGATAAGCCACTTTATTCTTGGTTTTTGGATAAAGACGTATCAATAATTCTTTTCCATTATAGATAGTTTCTTCTTGCAAAAGTTCTAAAAGCTGAAGGTCTTTTCTATTTTTACGGATTTTTTGACGCTGTACGAAAGCATGAAGAGCTTTTTTTTCCTCTTCCGAAAAAGTATCTAAAATAGAACGAAGATTATCCATGTATTAATTACGAATTAAAAATTACGTTTTGAAATTATAGCCTAAAATTATATAATTTCATTGGTATTGCTTAAGATAAGATAATTACTTTCTAGAAAAAACTAATACTAAGCCTAAAATTGACAATACACTTATTTTACTCCATTTTGTGATTTTCCAAAATTTTGGATTATTTAGATATTTAGTCAATTTACTTGCTAAAATGGCAATTGTTCCAAAAATTAAAAAAGCTTGTGACATAAATATAAGTCCAAGTATAATCATCTGTAGCGTTATATTATATCCATTTGGACTTATAAATTGAGGTAGAAAAGCAATAAAAAATAAAGAAACTTTTGGGTTTAGAACGTTCATTAAAAATCCTTTTTTTACAAGAGGAAAAATTTTAGTTTTTTCAATATGACTAGTTGATTTTAAATCTAAGTCAGTTTTTTTCTCTTTAAAAGCCTTAAAAGCTAAATAAAATAGATATGCAGCACCTAAATATTTGATTATAGAAAATGCAAGAGCCGATTTTTGAATAATAATTGATAAACCTGTGGCTGCTGCCAAAGTATGTATAAGTACACCTAATGAAAGTCCAAGAGATATGGCAATTCCATCTTTTTGTCCTTTTGTTAAACTTTCTGTTAGTACAAATAAATTATCAGGTCCTGGCATCAATGTTAAAATTATTGATGCACCAATAAATGATAGTATTACTCCTAATTCCATGTTTGTTTTTTATAGTGTTATAAATTTTTTTTCATATTGTTGTTGGTGGTAATACCAAAAACGACATAAGTATTTTTATCAAGGATAAAATTTATAATATAACAACCCTATAAATACTTCTCCTTTCTACAAATTTACAATTAAATAATTTTGTTGTACTTATTTTTGAAGAGTTTACTCAGTTTTGACTCCAAATTGAAATTATATTTTTTTACTTTATAGAATTTGCGTATTTTTAGGTCACTATTATCCTATATTATTCTATCCTAGAAACTACTAATTTTTTGCAAATTTATGCACTTTTTTTCCCTTCAAAAAAAGAACAGCAGATTATTTTATTTTAATAATTTATTTGGTTACTCGTCTGCCTTTTTACTTCAACTACTTTTAGTAGTTTATTTCTCTACATTTTATTTTTCTTTTTCTCATGCTCAAGGCGTTCGTTTTTCAGCGATTACGACGGCAGAAGGGCTTTCTCAGAATACCATAACAGCAGTTATCCAAGATAAGCAAGGGTTTTTGTGGATAGGAACTCCTGATGGTTTGCATAGGTATGATGGTTATTCATTGATAGACTACAAACACCTTCCTAATGATTCAACTTCTTTAGTAGATAATTCTATCACGGCACTTTGTGAAGATAAAAATGGGGATATTTGGATAGGAACAGAAAAAGGAATTAGTAAATGGATTCGAAATAAAAATGCCTTCATACAAGTTCAGTTTGGCGAAACTGGAGCTATTCCACATACACAAATTAATAGTTTATTTAAGGATAATAAAGACAATATTTGGGTAGGAAGTCAAGAAGGACTCAGTTTTTATCAAGATAAGAAAAATGAATGGGTGCATTTTGCTTCCAACAATCAGAAATTATCTATTTTGAAAGATTTACCTATTTCAGCTATTGCTCAAGATACAAAAGGAACAATGTGGGTAGGTTCAGATTCATTAGGTCTATATAGAGTTGCATTAGCCCAGACCAATGAACAAGTAAAACATTTTGAATTAAAGGATGGTCTTTTAGACAACCATATTACTTCATTAGCAATAGATGCAACAGCAAATGTCATTTGGATAGGTACAAAAAAAGGATTACAAGCTCTTCATTTAGATAATTTGACTAATCAGCAAGCAACTCAAGAGCAAAAAAATGATAAATCATTTACATCTTTTGTTCATAAATCTAATGATGAAAATTCTATAAGTGATAATCATATTACAGGTCTTTTGATAGACAAAAGTGGAAATCTTTGGGTAGGAACTGCTTCACAAGGTTTGAATAAATATTTGAATGAGAAGTCAGGTTTTCTTCGTTTTCAAAAAGATGTTTATAATCCGTTTAGTTTGAGTGATAATACAGGAATAAAAGTTTTGTTTCAAGACCGTACAGGTGTTTTTTGGTTTGGAACGTCACAAGGAGGATTAAATAAATATGACCCTGAAAAAATTAAATTTAGATTATATCGCTCAGTAAATGACCTTCGTAAAAATGGAATTCAGGATAATAATATAACTTGTTTTTATAAAGATGATGAAGGAAAAACGTGGATAGGAACAAAAAAAGCAGGTATTTTTAGATATAATCCCAATATTGCAAATGGTTGGTTTACGCAATATTCTCGTTATTCTCATGGAATGCCAAGCGATGATGTAACAGGGATTACACAGGATTTGTATGGAACAACTTGGTGTAGCACAAGAGATAGAGGAGTAGGTCGTTTTTCATATAAAAATGGAAATCTGACAATTGTTCAATACAAAAAACATTGGGAAGGGTTACCTTCAAGCAGAATTTCAAAATTATTTACAGACAAAAAAGGTGAAATTTGGGTACTTACTTTTGAAGGCGATTTGTGTAAATATAATCGTTCTCTTAATGATTTTGAAGTGAAAATAGAAGGAGAGCCTAATCTGACAGATAATGAAATTATGCTTTCAGTAAAATCAACAGATAAAAACACCATTTGGGTAGGAACGCCTACAGGAGCGTATTTATATGATATTGCAACAGAAAAAATTATTTTAGACAAACGAAAGGATCTTAAAGTTTGGGTGAGTGCTATCGAAGAAGTAGGTGAAAATAGTGTCTGGTTTAGCTCTAGTAAAGGTTTGATTCGTTATTATCCAAAACAAGATTCTTTGAGCTATTTTTCAAGAAAAGATGGTTTGCCTACTGATATGATTTATTCGGTTATTTTAGGAGAAGATAAAAATCTTTGGCTTTCTACAAATAAAGGAATTTCTCGTTTTTCTTTAAAAACACTAACAGCAAAATCGTATGATGAAACAAATGGTTTACAAGGGCAAGATTTTTTAGCAGGTTCATATTATGAAAGCGAAAAAGGAGAGTTGTTTTTTGGAGGAAAAGATGGATACAATGCTTTCTTTCCAACAGAAATAAAAGATGATCCATTACCTCCACAACTTGTTTTTACGGAAATAGAAATTTTTTCTAAATCACTTCCTTTTATAGACTTTATCACTAGAGTAGAAAACCCATTAGATAGTTATATCTTGACAGCCGATAGCCTTACTTTAGATTATGAAAAAACAGGTTTTTCTTTAGAGTTTGCAGCTCTTCATTTTTCTGACCCAAAAAAGAATATGTATGCTTACAAAATGGAAGGACTTGATGAAGAATGGACGTATGTAAATTCAGGACGTAGATTTGTAAATTATCCAACTCTACCTTATGGTAATTATGTTTTTAGAGTAAAGGCTTCTAATTCGGATGAAGTATGGAGTGAAGAAGGAATTGCGCTTTATATCAATGTTTCTACGCCTGTTTGGGAGCGTCTTTGGTTTAGAATATTGGGTGTTTTTATGATTGTGGGTATTATTTCTACTTTTTATATTGCCAAAATTAGAAGAAGTAAAAATCAACAGCTTTACTTAGAAACACAAGTAGCAGAACGTACAAAAGAACTTCAAGAAAAGAACAAGAATATGACAGATAGTTTGCGCTATGCTGAAACCATTCAAAAAGCTATTTTACCTACTGAAACTGATTTAAAAGAACATTTGCCTGAAGTATTTACAGTTTATGAACCTTTAGATATTGTTTCTGGAGATTTTTATTGGTTCAAAAATTTGGGTGATATTGTCTATGTTGCTGTGGCAGATTGTACAGGACATGGAGTTCCAGGAGCATTCATGTCTATGATTGGTAGTTCACTTTTGAGTGATATGGTACAGCAAAACAGAACTTTAAAACCTTGCGAAACTCTTGAGTTATTAAATACGAAAATAAGAACATCACTTTCCCAACAAGACAACAGAAATACAGATGGAATGGATATTTGTTTCTGTAAAATTAATTTAAAGACTCATCAAGTATGGTTTTCAGGTGCAAAACGACCTCTTTATATTACCAAAAAAGATGGCGTTTTTAAAGAGATAAAAGGAGATAGAAAATCTATTGGAGGAAGAAAAAGAGACAAAGATGAAAAAGTATTTACCACAACAGAAATTCAGCTTGAAAGTGGAGATATGATTTATCTAACTTCGGATGGATATGCTGATCAGCCTAACAGTAAAGGTAAAAAAATTGGTAGTTTGCAACTACAAGAAGTATTAAAAAATATTGCTTCTCTACCAGCTCAAAAACAAAAACAAGAACTTACAGATATGTTACTTGTACACCAAGGAGATACCAAGCAACGTGATGATATTGCAATTATGGGTATTCGGGTATAAAAAGTCAGTTTTAGTAAGCTATAAAAAAAACTATTCAATTATACAATATATATAATTGAATAGTTTTTTTACTAAGTAATTTTATTTTTCTAAGAATTAATTATTAAAGCTATTCTTCTTCTAAAGAAGCTATTGATGTAGTATTGAGTGTAGTATTGTCTTCTTTTATTCCTAAAGATTCTACCAAACTAGTAAGTTGTTTTTCCAATGCTTCCACTTTTTTAGTCAAAACAGAATCAGTATTTTCTTGAGCATTTTGGTTTTCTTGAAGACTTGCAACAATGGTTTTTAGTTCTGTAATCTGCTTTTTGAGATTTTCAAGTTCTATTTTTTGTGTTTCAATTTCCTCTTTTTGTTTATCTATTATAGTTTGCTGTTCTTTTGTTGCTTCTATTAAAACAGGTACAAGACCTATATAATTTACAGATTTATAACCTTCATTATTTGTATGAACCAAATTAGGAAATACGTCTTCTATTTCTTGTGCAATAACACCAAACTGTAATTGGTCATCTTTGCTTTTGTCTTTCCAATAATAATTTGTTCCACGAAGAGAAAGAATATTTGACAGAGAATTATCTAGTGTATTGATTTGTTTTTTATAACGACGGTCACTTGTTATGAGAGTGCCACCTGATAAAAATGCAGTTCCATTATCTCTCAATTCAAATATGTTAGTGTTTCCACTATTTTTAGCCAAAATAACTAAAGCATCTGTATTTGAATTTCTATTATGCAAAGAAAGTAGAGTGTCAGTTTCATTTTTTCCTATTACTTGTAATACTGTTCCAGTAGCTGTTAAATCTTTTTCTTCTACTGTAAATACAGGTAAGTTAGGATTAGAAGGACCTCCATCCTGTCTGTAAAAATTAGCTACTTTGCCCTGCGTTCCTATAGCTTCTATAGCAGATCCAATATGTCCTCCTGAAGATATTGTCTTAACAACAGGAGTAGAGTTAGTATTATTGCTGATAGCACTTATAGCTCCTAATAAGCCATCTGAGCTTATTGGTCTAACATGTAATTTAGCACTCGCTCCTGTGGGGTTGCCTACAAACATATTTCCATTAATAGTAGTATTTGAATTATTACCTCCTATTGAAGTATTTCCACCACTCAATTGAATATTTACGTTTCCTTTAGTAGTACCATTTCCACCTGACAAATTCATGTTTCCTCCTTGTCCACTTGGATCTGTTGATTCTCCTGCTGTCATTGAAATTTCACCACCAGAAGGGTTTGGTGTAGAAGCTAAATTTAATGTAAAATTAAATATTCCACCTAAATTTTTATCT
This sequence comes from Bernardetia sp. MNP-M8, assembly GCF_037126285.1. Taxonomy (NCBI): domain Bacteria; kingdom Pseudomonadati; phylum Bacteroidota; class Cytophagia; order Cytophagales; family Bernardetiaceae; genus Bernardetia; species Bernardetia sp. MNP-M8. The sequence continues at coordinate 33,147 of NZ_CP147012.1, read as the reverse complement.
AAAGAAAGAATGTCAAAAGGAAAGCCTGAATCTGTAACTTTCAGATTTGCATCAGATATAATTACATTATCTGGGTTTATACTAAAACGAGTTGTAGGTGCAGGTTCTGTTTGAATTTGAGTATTGAATTTAAAAGTTTGGTCTAATGCTGTAAGTTCTAAGTTGGCTAATCTGAATGTTGAGGGAGAAAAATAAGCTATTCTGGATTCTAAAATAGTTTTATCTGTAGAACCAAGATTAAGATTTTTTATTTGATTTATATTAAAATCAAAGTTATTATAATTAAAAGCACCTCCTGTACCTGATATAGATGTAGCTCCATCGATAACAACATTATTAGATAATCTTCCTCCTAAACGAACTTCATTAGAACCATTTATTTCTACTCCATCTATATAATTAACATTAACAGCAGAGGATAAATTAATAGGAGAAGGTGTACCAATAGAAGGTGGAATATAATACAAATCTCCGTCAGACTCTTTTACATAAAGTCTTCCAAAGTCATTATTGCTTGCAAAAGCACTTACTATAATATCTTTTTTTATTCCTATTATTCCTCTAGAATTAATAGTCATTTTTTCCTCTACTGATCCATTAGTTGGATTACCTGTGTGAAACGATAATGTAGAAGGAATGCCAGAACCAAGGGGTGCAGATGTTGCAGTCATTGATATTCCTCCAGCATTTGAAAAACCTGATCCCTCAAAGCCATCAAAATTTATGTTACCTAATATATCTCCTGCTGCTATAGTTGTTGGGTTTGTTAAATCTCCTCTTGACCTTTGTAGTGTTATAGAAGATGTTTCTGTATTGCTTCTACTGTTGATAGTAATATTAGTTCTGCCATCATTAACTTGAGTAATATCATCTACATCATAAAATTCTGCTTTTGATGCTCCTGAACCGTTGGTTTCTAGTCTCAAATATCCTTCTTCTGAACCTCCTTGTGTTACAGTAGATAATGTAACTATACTTGTACCAGTACCTTGTGTATTAGCTACTACATTTACTTCAGCATCATTTGTAGTATTTTGGTTTGTTGCATATAAATAGTTACTAACTACACTTGTTTCATCTCTATCTGTTCCTACAGAAACATCTCCTCCTACATTAGCGACAAAACGACCTGTTCCATTGACTTCTAAATTGAAAGTAGGAGCTGTTGTTATTTGAGTATTTTGTGTCAATGCTCCTCCCAATCTAACGGTATTTAGAGCATTAGTAATACCACTTTCAAAAATCAATGGACTAGAACTTGTATTGATAAAAGAAAGACCCCAACGTAAGTTTCCTGAGCCATCAGAATATAATTTGTTTGCTAGTGGAAAAGAAGGAGCAGAATTAGGTAAATTGAGCCACCCATTTAATAATAATTCAGAATCAAAAGAGGTATTATCTCCTATTTCTATATTTCCACCTGCTGACTGCATTTGTATATCTCCATCTGCATCGATTTCTACGTTTCCATCGGCATCAAGTTCTATATCTCCATCTGCATTTATATCAAAGGCATTTATATTATCTACTGTAAGATTTGTTTCAGTGCTTAGTTTTTCAATAGAAAACAAACTTGTTCCCAAGACTTGATCTCTAATATCAAATTTACTCCCAATGTCATTTAGATACACATTTGTCGTATATAGATTTGAAGGAGCTGCTGATGAAAAAAAAGAGGAGTTTGTTCCATCAGTAATACTAAAGGCTGCATCTATAATAGCTACATTAGAACCAGTTGTTCCCGAAAGCGATAATGTGTTGATATTTGTTAAAGAGACATTATTACTATTAGCATCTATTGTTGTGGCATTTGATAAAGTACCTCCTAAAGAAATTCCAAGTGCTGTTGTTGTTAATCCATTTGTAGATTTAGCTGATATTTGATTGCCTATAATATCAATACCATCACCAGCTGTGTAAGTGGGAATACCACTAAGTTGTGATGCGATATAATCTGTCATTGCTAGTTCACTTACCAAAGCATTATCAGAAAAAGGACTTGTGACACCTCCACCACTATTTGTAGTGAGAGAGTTTGCATTAAAACCACCTAAATATAAATCATTTACAAGTAACTCGTTTATACTTGTAGAATTAGATATATTTACATTTGAGCCATCATCTGTAATTGAACCATCTACTAAAGTTGTTCCATTCCAAAATGGAACAGTTTCATTAGTAAGTGAACCTACTTTTGGATCTGATTCTGTAGTGATAGCTGTTCTATCAATCCAAACTACCTGACCCGTTGCATCAGTTGCAAGTACTTTGTTTGCTCCTCCACTTGCTATATCAATTGTTTGGATAGTTCCATTGACAATTTTGAGGGATGTAATAGAATTATCAGAAACTGAATTAGCAGTATGAGCATAAGGAACAGCATGCAAAACAGTAACTGGAGTAAGTGCATTTCCATTGACACTAACACGCAAACCCAAAGAAGGATGTTGTGAGAAAAAATTGTTAGTAAATGGAGTCTGAGAACCCAAAACAACAGAATAAAGTCCGTCTTGTACATTTATAGTTTGTGTTTCTGTCCAATCAACTGTATTTGTTGTAGGATTAACTAATTCGAAAACCATACTAACCGAACCTGAAAAAGGAATTCCATCCTGAACTAATTTCCCTTGATAAGTAATCTGTTGAGTAGATGTTTGAGCTTGAAGTGAAGTAGTAAAACTAAAAAGGCTTACTAAACCTACTAATAAAATAAAATATATTCTTTTATAAAAATTAATAGATAGAGAAGGTAAATAAATTGTTTTCATAATGTTTTTCAGAATTATAAGATTAGATTCTTAGATAATGGTAAACTAATTTAGTAATTTTTCTTTAGAGTTGAAATTTTTACAACTAAATCAACAACGTACAGACTAAAACAAAGGTTTATGAAAATATCTATTGCTTAAAAATAGTAAAGGTTATCACAGTTATTTTGTATAACAGTCTTCCAGACTGGTGAATTTGATAAAATGCTGTTTCTAATGTTCAGAGTGGAAGTTTAAACTCTCAAGATACCTTTGAGGTGTCAGATAGATTACATTTGCATATAAATAAGTTTGCTCAGTTACTTAGTGTTATTTAAGTAAGTATGAAAAATTTTTCCACAGGCAAGGTGTCTAAACAGTCTTCCAAAAGCTGCTTATTCGTTTTATCAAAAACAGGATGCACAAAATTAGGTGCAATCTCTACCAACGGAACAAGCGTAAAACGACGTTGGTGTAAAAATGGATGAGGGATTTTCAAGTCTTTTTTCTCTTTTGTAGTGTCTTCTTTTTCTTCTAAAACTAGATTTTCATAATAGAGAATATCTATATCAATTGTTCGGGCATACCATTTTTGATAACGTTTTCTACCTAATTTTTTTTCTATTTCATCAATCTGAATCAATATTTCTTGTGGAGACAATAGAGAAGAGACTTGAATAACTTGATTCAGAAAAGAAGGCTGATTTTCTACGCCCCAAGCAGCTGTTTGATACATGCTTGATTCTAGTTCAATCTTTCCAATCTGTAAAGAAATATTTTTTTTTGCTTCTAAAATATTCTGTTCTCTATCTCCTAGATTTCCTCCTAATACTAGAAAAACTGTTTTTTGCTTCATTTCTTATTCTTTCAAAAATAAATATAAAATCAAAACGAGGATAATTTTTTTTATGAATTATCCTCGCTTTGTTCTAATTAAAATTACTGCTTTTTTACTCAACAATAAAATAATATGTTATCTGAGTGGTTTGGTTAAAAGTGTCTGTTGCAGATATAGTTAAAGTATAACGAGTTCCTATACGATCATTCTGATCAACAAGAAATCTATTATTACTTATGCTAATTACTAATCTATTGACTAAATCACCTGCATCTAAATTTACTCCATCTATTTCTATATTGTTTCTCTTCCAACTAACATTATAACTATCCAAAGCTACATCTTCTATTATTTTTGTTTCTGTACGAATAGTAGCTCCTGCTGATAGTGTAGTGGGTGGGTTATTAGGATTGCTATTAAAAATACTTGGCTCGTCATTGATATAATTAAGACCAAGTTCTATATCAGGAGCTTCATTAGGTAGAATATCAATAATAAATTCTCTTGTTGTTGGAGCATTGCCAGCAACATCTGTCGCTTCTACTTTAATTGTATAAGTATCTTGATTTTGAGCATTCGATGGAATAGGAACAAAAACCGAATCATTTCCCACAAGATTAAAAATTGGGTTATTAATATTTTCACCACTAATTAAAGGAGTTGGATCATTATTAAAATAGACATATACATCTTTTAATGTTCCAAGGCTATCTCTTACAATTCCACCAGTAATAAATAATTTTTGTCCTTGTATGACTTCTATTTCACCTATTTCATTAAAAGGACGGTTGACTTTAATTTTTTCAATGATTGGACTTTGAGTATCGCAATTCATTGTAAAATTAATACTAACACTTCTAACGTTGTTTTCAAAGTCTTCTGCTGTTATTATTAAAGTAAGCATGGAGTCATTAGGTACATCTAGAAATACTAATTCATTACCAAAAACAGTTGCTAAATTTACTGAATCAACATCATTGGTAGAAAATGTGCGATTAATAATTCTAGTACCTGTCTCAAACTGTGCTGTTATAAGCTTTATTCCAACATTATCTGTAATAAAACCTCCTAAGGGAACTTTTTCTAATCTACAAGCAGGATAACTACCATCATCAAAAGCTTGAATATTAGGCAATAAAACATCTGGAAACGTGGGTTTTGTAGCATCAGCACCCACAATAAATTCTCTTGAAATAGTATTTTTTAATCCACTAATATCAATGGTTGTAATTGTAAGTTCATATTTACCCAAAGAAAAAGAAGAGGGAACGATAATAGAAGAATCTTTTAATTCTAATACTCTTGCTCCTACATTATTTATTTTTTTAGTATTTGTCCACGGACGAGAAAGATTTTCTGCTGGTTTTATATCAATTATTACTGTATCTATTCCAAAGTTATCAGACAAAACAGTATTCAAAAAAATTGTATCTGATACATTATACTGATTATTTAGAGCAAATTCTCCAATAAGAGGCTGAGAAAGGTCTTCAATAGGAACACATCTAAAAAAGCCAACTATCAATCCTAAAAAGAATAATGATAGAAATGAATATTTTTTATAGAGTGATTTATAGAATGAAAATTTCATAAATTTTATAATTAGTATAGCTTGTCTTTATAGTGAATACTATTAAAAAAGACCTATTTATTCAGACTAGGAAGACTGAAATAGTTATAACCTACAATTTGAGTTACTTACGTAAAATCAGTAAATGAGATTCAAAGTTAAGGTTTTACTAGCACTTTAAAGTCTAAGACTTCTTTTTTTATTAAAAATACAAACAATAAAGAGTATTTTCAAAAAAATACCACTTATTTTTGAGATTCTTTCCTTAAATTGATTTTAAAACTTATGTTTTACTTTCTAAATCAATTGGCTACATCGTAGTAAAGTTGTAATTTGATTTATAAAGTAAGAATACATAATTTCGAAAACTTGCATTTTTACCAATTCAAAAAAGATATATGCTTTTTAAAAAAATTATAACTGCTTTTGTCGGACAGACAGACACCAATGACGGAATTGATATACGATTCGGTAGATATTCTGACGCACATAAAACATTAGAAAAATATGATTCGTGGGCAAGGTCGACAGGTTTTTTCGAAGAAAAAAATTATTTGCAAGCCTATTTAGAATTTTTTAATTACTTATTAGATGATAACGAAAGCAATCTGAATTATGATACAGTTCAGATTAATAAAGATGGAAATGTAGCAGATTTTAAAATAGATTTTACGTTACAACAAGGCTCAAAAATAGTTCGTGGTTTTGCTAATTCGGAAGAGTTTGTAGGAGAAGTAAAGCTCGTTCAGGTAAAAGGTGATTTGCATGTTGCTTTAGGAAGGCGATTAATGGAAATGAATTATAACCTTTTGTACAGTGGATTTTCTTTAGATGAAAATGGCGTAATTTGGATTCGTTTTACAACTAATACAGTAGATAGTTTTGCAGGTAAGTTATATAATGGACTTAGAGAAATTGCTACTCGTTCGGATGCACAAGATGATTTATTATTAAATGAATTTACAAATCAATTAGAATCTATTGACGATAAGCATATTGAGTTTTTATCAGAAGAACATCAACAAGTAAAACTTCGTTTTTTGAAAAAATGGATAAAAGAAGCATTAGATGAAATAAAAAAACTAAATACTGAGCGTCTTGCTTCTGCTATTTCATACATGTTATTGACACTCTTGTATCGAATAGATTATTTACTCACTCCAGAAGGAACAATCACAGCTATATTAGAAGACATTCATAAAGTTGTTTTTTATGACCAAAATAGATTGCCTGTTCAGCGCAATGATTATGCAATAAAAGAATTTGAAAAATTACTCGCTCTCTCTGATAAAGAATTAGTATCTAATTTTTATGAAACTAAAGCTACATTTGGTATTTCAAAACCTGCTTATGGACAAGATATAAAGGAGATAATAGAAAAACAGTTGCAGGCTGCTTCTTGGTTTGATAAGAACGAACAGCAAGAGTTTACTCCTTTTGTTTTTGAATATATTGCTGGATATTGTTTATTTAATTATGGATTACCACGTCCGACAAAAGAGTTTTTACATCTTTATTTTCAGATTATTTGTCCAGATTATTTTGAAGCATTGGGAGCAAACCATACTTTTTCTGAAAAAAAAGAAAACCAAATTATTTTACAAAAGAATCTAGTTATAAAACGAATTGATTTTATTTTGGAAACGTGGGAAGAAATGTATCCCACTATTACCGACAAAAAAACTAAAATTGATTACAAAGACTTTACAAAATTTTCCTTTGATTATTTTTCTTTTGTAAAAGAGTTGAAAATTACTAACCAGTAAAATTATTATCAGTTAATTTCATAATTACCATTTCTAAACTATGAAAAAAATAGAAATAAAACTACCTAATCCACTTGCACCAGCGAAATCTATTCTTATAGATTATCATCTTCCAGAACAAAGAACAAATTCTCAAACCCCTATTATTGTTTTTCTACATGGTTTTAAAGGCTTTAAAGATTGGGGAGCTTTCAATCAAATGGCTCAAATTTGGACACAAAAAGGGTTTTTAGTTTTTAAAGTCAATTTTTCTCATAATGGAACGACAACCGAAAATCCTCTTGATTTTGAAGATTTGGAAGCCTTTGGACAAAATACAATTACAAAAGAACTTTCGGATACAGCAACAGCAATCAATTTTATTTATAATAAAAATTCAGACTTACCAAAAAGAAATAGAGAAGATATTCGTCTTGTTGGGCATAGTAGAGGAGGAAGTACAGCTATTATTTATGCTTCTAAAGACAAACGCATCAAAAAAGTAATTACACTTTCAGCAGTTAGTAATTTGGAGGAGCGTTATTTTAATGAAAAAAATAAAAAAGAATGGCATAAGAACGGAGTAGTAATCATCGAAAATGGACGTACAAATCAGAAAATGCCCTTATTTGAATCTTTACACGAAGATTTTAAGAAAAATCCTGTAAACTATTCTGTAAAGGAGGCAACTCAAAAACTCAATACAGCAAATACACCACAGCTTATTCTTCACGGAGCTAAAGATATGTCAGTGACACCACAAGATGCACAAGATATTTTTGAATGGAGTCAGTCTACCACTAGCCAAAATCAAAATGCAAAACTGATTTTAGTAGAAGAAGCCGACCATACTTACAATACCAAGCATCCCAATTTGATAAATAATATTGAAGAATTGCCAACTTCTTTTTTGGAAATGACAAATTTGGTAGCTCGGTTTGAATGATTTACTCTGATTTTTTGCTCACAAAACAACTATTTGAAAATTTGAATGCACGAATGTTGAAAATTTAGACTTTTTAAAAGTTAAAAAATATTAAATAAATAAATGTTAAATTTTGAGTTAATTTAAAAATTGTAGAATACAGCTTTTAAATTGACTTTTTTTTATCTCCTATTTTTGATTTTTTCTAGGCAAAAAGTTGGAAAGAAAAAAAAATGAAAAAAAATGAAAAACTCATAATTTTACTTTTTTCGCTTTATCTGCAAACCAATGTAATTACCTCTAAAACACTATTTTTCAAAATAAATCATTAGCTACGCAATTTTTTAAAGAATTTTTTTAATAACTCTTCACATTCTTGCGCCAAAATTTCATTTTCTATTTTTATCTTTTTTGGAAACAAATTTGAATGTGTAAGAATAGAAAAACCTCGTTGAAAGTCATTTGCACCATAATAAATTTCTGAAATCTGTGACCAAGCCAATGCGCCAGCACACATCACACAAGGCTCAAGGGTTACGTAGAGCTTACAACCTGTTAAATACTTAAAATTTAGCGTATTGGCAGCAGAAGTAATAGCAATCAGTTCGGCGTGAGCAGTTATATCTTGTAGTTTTTCAGTCATGTTATGCGCTCTAGCAATGATTTTTTGGTTATGGACAATGATAGCACCCACAGGAATCTCTCCAGCTTCAAAACTTTTTTGAGCTTCTTTTAGAGCTTCTTTCATAAAAAAATCGTGTGGAAAAGGTGTTAAAAAATTACTCATTTATTGTTTATTTATCCTATGTAATTTATAATGTATTATTTGAATAATTTTAACAAATATAACGCCCTGTAAATCTATATTTATATTAAAATTAATCGTTGATTTTTGTTCATTCGTCGAAAATATTGATTTGTTTGCCGATACAAAGCTGTTGTTTATATAAATTGGCATTGTTAATGATAGGCGTGTTTTTGTATGACGGATAAAAATTTTCTATGTAACTTTCATTTTTAATAAAACGTTGTTATATTTGTATATATCAATCAATTATTACAGACACGGTACACTTCGTACTTCTTTTTAAAGCAATACCCACTACTAAGCCACGTTAAGAAGATGCAAACTAAAAGTAACTTACGCAAAGAAAAAAAGTCTATAAAGTCTAAGACTGAGACTCAAATTAATTTTAATACTACTAAGAGAAACAAGAATTCTCTTTCTTTAGAAGACTTATTGCAAGCTAATGATAGTCAGCTTATTACACTTTACAAATCAGGCGATGATAACGCCTTTGCTGTTCTGTTGAATCGTCATAAAAATAGAATTTTTACTATTCTTATCACAATTGTAAAAGATATTTATATAGCTGAAGATTTGATGCAAGAAGCATTTATAAAGGTAGTAGATACTATTCGTTTGGGCAAATATAATGAGGAAGGAAAATTTTTACCTTGGCTCTCACGTATTGCTCATAACTTGGCAATAGATTACTTTAGAAAGCAAAAACGTTATCCTACCATTACTGTAGAAGACGGTAGTACAGTTTTTAATACAATTGAATTTACTCAAAAATCTTCTGAAGAAGCTCACATTGAGCAAGAGATTTGTGAAAATTTGAAAAGACATGTGCGTCAGTTGCCTGATGCTCAAAGAGAAGTATTGATTATGCGTCAGTATTTTAATATGAGCTTTCAAGAAATTGCAGATGCCACACACGTAAGTATAAATACTGCACTAGGAAGAATGCGTTATGCTCTTATCAATCTTAGAAAACTTATGGAGGCAAGCGAAGGAATTAACAATGATGTCAATAATGATGTCAGAAAATCAGTTAATTAATTTGTTAGATTATAAGTGATTGAAAAGATTGAATACGAGCTTGAATCAGAACAACTCAAAAAAACACAGGTTATTCTATCTATATAAGCGAAAAAGCGTATGAAAAATCCAATCCTATCTAAAATTAACTCATTAATTAATTCTACATCAACAACTGCCTCAAGTGATAAAGAAACTGATTTTCAGTATCTTCAAAATATGGTAGTACGTTATGTGTATCAAGAGACTTCCTCATTAGAAAACTCAAAAGTAGAGTTGTTACTTCAATCTAACGAAAAACTAAATCAGTTTTTCTATGAAATAGTAAGTCTGAAAAAACAAATGGATGATTGCCAAACAAGGCACAAGCCATCAAATCAGACAATAAGTAATATATTGAATTATTCTAAAAAATAGAATTTCATTTTTATATAAAACATAAACAAAATAAAACCTTTGCTTAGTGGGTAGGCAAAGGTTTTTTTATGAAATAGAAACTTTACAAAGTTGCGAACAAAAAAACAGATAATCTTTATTTTAGATTATCTGTTTTTTTAAGTTTGAGTAATTAGAAAGCAAAAATTACTTTTTACCTAAATAATTAGCTACACTTTCTCTAGTTTCGTGCATTGCTTCTTTTCCTTCTTCCCAGTTTGCAGGACAAACCTCACCATGTTTCTCAACATAACGAAGAGCATCTACTAAACGGATATATTCGTCAATGTTACGACCCAAAGGAAAATCATTAATAGAAATATGCTTGATAATTCCTTCTTTATTGATTAAATATGTTCCACGAAGACAAATTGGTGCGCCTTCAAAAACAAGATTGTTTCTATCGTCATATGTGTAGTCTCCACCCAAAACGCCATAATTTGTAGCGATTGTTTTAGCTGTATCAGCTACCATTGGGAAAGTTACACCTTCAATTCCACCTTTATTTTTTGGAGTCATAAGCCAAGCAAGGTGAGTTTCTTCTGTATCAGTAGAACAGCCTACAATAGCTGTATCTTTAGATTCAAAAAGAGCTAATTTTTCTTGAAAAGCTAAAATTTCAGTTGGGCAAACAAATGTAAAATCTTTTGGATAAAAGAAAAGGATTACATTTTTTTTGCCAATATATTGGTCTAATGAAAAGTCGTTAATGATTTCTTCGCCTTCAATTACAGCAGGAGCAGAAAAACGAGGCGCAGGATGATTCACTAAATTCATAGTATAGATTCTGTTTAAAATGGTAAGAAAATTAATATTAATTATTCTTTGTGAAAACTAAGATGCAAAATTAAGCACTTTGAGCTAAGAAAAAAAATCGATTTCTAAAATAACTCACTTACTTAATTTTCTATGAAGTTGTTTAAGAATAGGTTTGTGTATTTGTTGGTGTCGTTACGCTAAAACACCAACAAAAGCTGTGTGTTTTTCCATAAAGCAGGATTTGCAAACCCTACTTTCTTTATTGAAAAATTATTTTTCTATTCATTAAACAACTTCAATATCAAAACCTCCTATATTAAAAATAGTTTTGATTTTTTAGACAAATTAAAATTTACTTGTTTTCAAACTAATCACTATCAAACCAGTTTGAGAATCTATTAATTAAATACTTTCATTTACAATTTAAAAAATATACTTATGGGACTAAAAATCGGAGAAAAAGCACCAAATTTTACTTTAGATTCTACTTCAGGTGAACAGTTTACTCTTTATGATTCGGTAGGAAACGAACCTTGTATTATTTATTTTTATCCAAAAGATTTTACAAGTGTTTGTACTGAACAGGCGTGTTCGTTTAGAGATGAGTTTGGGGCATTTAGAGATTTGGGTGTTACAGTTATCGGAATTAGTAAAGATGATATTGAAACACATTTGCGTTTTAAAGAAGAATATAAATTACCTTTCGAACTCTTAGCAGACACAAAAGGAAAAGTTGCAAAACTATATGATTCTTTACTTCCTATTGTTTCGATTCCTAAACGAAATACATTTGTTTTGGCTGGAGATAAAACAATTATGGATATTCAAAGTGACTTAACTTCTGGCAAAAGCAAAATTAGAGAAGTGGTAGAAAATCTGACAAAGAAATTTGAGTAAAAAACACCATTTTTATATAGAAGTTGTTTAAGAATTAGTTTGTGCGAGTATTTGTTGGTGTCGCTACGCTAAAACACCCACAAAGGCTGTGTTATTTTTCCTTAGAATTGGGTTTGCAAACCCAATTCTAAGGAAAATTTGCATTCTTAAACAACTTCATAATTAATACTGAACTGTGTCCTCTAGTTCAAATTATTCTACAGTTTTTTTTCTATATATCTCAACGAGATTGATTATAAAAATACAAAAAATTACCCAAATTAATCCAGCAATAAAACCTCCAGCTATATCTGTGGGAAAATGAACCCCTAAATAAATACGGCTAATTCCGATACTCAAAATGAGTAGCACAAAGAGTGTAATGATACCAATTTTTAAAAATTTATTCATTTTGAATCTGTAACACAAATAGACCAAAAAACCATAGAAAGCCATCGCACTCATTGCATGTCCACTTGGATAACTCAGAGTAGTTACCGTAACTAGATGTTCTGCACTAGGTCTTGCTCTATCTATAAATCTTTTAAGCATTATATTCGAAATTGATGCAATCAATAAAACACCTGTTGTTTGAAGAACATATCGCCATTTTTTGAAAGCTAAATAACTAACTATGGCAAATACAGCAAGGGCAATTAAATAACCATTACGGTCGCCTACATGAGTTACAAAGGTAAAATAACGGGTCAGAAAAGGAGTACGAAAAGATATAATGTAATCAGCAATTTGTGTGTCATAACTAGCTAATACATCTTCCTTTATGTGTTCTGTAAGCTCAATAAAGACATTCATTCCACCTACAACTACAATAAAAGCTATTATAGCAGTAATAATATAAGATAAGTTGGGATTATCCTTATTGAAAATGCCTAATAAAATGCTTCTTATTTTTCGTATAAATTCCTTTAGTATTTGTTTCATTTTTACGTATTGTTTTTATTGGATATAAAGTTTAAAAAATTTGTCCTATTCCAAAATAAAGTAAAGCATCCTCTTTTGAACGTCCATAATCAAGTGATAGAATGGTAGATTGATTCCAAGCAATTCTCAATCCTGTACCATACGAAGTTTTTATATTTTCAAAATTCAAATCTTGCCATTTATCCCTTACTGTTCCTGCATCTACAAAAGGAGCTAAAGAAAATCCAAAAAGCTGTTTAGCTATTTTTGTTTCAAGCAAACGAATTCTTAATTCTATATTTGTAAACCACATTGCTCTAGCTAAAAACCGATTTTGTCTGTAGCCTCGTAAAGAACTTCCACCACCTAAAGCATTTATACTTCCATCTGGACTCCATTGGTCTTGATATTCAAAGAAAGGTGCATTATTTCCAAAAATATTTCCTATTCCTATTCGTCCTGCTAAAACAGTTCTTTTTCCGACAGGTAATTTTTGAAATGCCCGTCCTTGAATGAAAAATTTATCAAAATCAAACTGTGAGCCGATTAATTTACTTGAATATTCATTAGCTACTTCAAAATAAACTCCTTTTGTGGGATCTGGTTCAAAATCTCTTGTATCATAAATAAGAGCTGACTGAATAATTGAAACCCAACCACCTTTTATTCCAGAAATTGTACCTTCTTGAAAATCTCTTCTTAGAAGCGAAGAACCATTTGGTACAACTAAGGTTTCTCTTGTTATTGGTACTCTTCCATCTGTTTCTAGTCCTTCAAAAGTTGCATAACTAAGATGCTGAATTTCATAACCTCCCATTGCTCTCCATTTACCGTTTCCAATAGCATAATCTGCTTTTAAATTGAGCATGTATTCAGTTTCTTTGAATCGATTTGAAAGTGCATCAGTTACAAAAATTATTTCATTGTTATTCATTTCTGTTTCATCAGATAAACGAATTATTTGTCTTGCTTCATCAAATGCTTTATAAGTATCAAAAGTTGCAGTTGAATTGGATGGAAGACTTAACTTTCCCAATGTTTTTTCTGTCAAACCAAAATATAAATTGGTTGGGTTTTGTTGTGCTTTTACATCAATTTTGAATCTCCAACGTGTGCCTTTATAATAAGGAACATCTAATGACAAAGAGATTTCTCTAGCATTAGAAGTATAATAAGCTGCATTTGCTTTTAATTTGGCTAGATAAGGTGTATAGGCAAAAAGAGGATTTTCTCGCTTTCCATTCCAATATATATTGCTATTTATACCAAAACCAAAACCTGTAACAGGGTCGGAAGAGAAATCAGGCAAACCTGTAACAAAAGTTGCTTCTCTCTTTTTTTCTAAATCTTCATCAGACATTTTTCTTGATTTGATAAATGAAAGACTATCTATTTCTGAGTTAGTGTTCTGAACTTGGTCTTGTGCTTGTAATTGATTTTGAAAAAATAAAGTAGAAAATAAAAGAGTTAAAAATAAGATTATTTGCTTCATGGTTAATTCTTTGTTTTGTAGGTTTTTAAAATGATATGCTACAAAACTCGTAAGCAACTTTGAAGAAATTTTGAATTTTTACCTTCTTATGAGAATTCTACTACAAAAACATGAAAATTATTTTCAAACTGATACAAAACTTTCCATTTATGCGAATTACAAATCTGCTTTATAATATTTAACCCCAAACCACTTCCCAAAGAACTATTCGAAACCTTTACAAAACGATTAAATAAATCTTTTTCCTCTAAAGTAGCATTGCCCGAATTACAAATTTTTAATTTCTCTTTGGTAAGAATAACACTTACTTTTTCATGTTGATTGCTATGCCGAATGGCATTTAAGAGTAGATTGTTGATGAGAATTTCTACTAAAGTCGGATTCCCATCTTTACTCAAATTTGGTTCTATATGTGTTTGAATAGTTAAGTTTTTATGTTCAAAATGCTCCTCCAAAATTTCTAAAGAATAGCTCATTAATTTACTAATTTCAATAGTTGTAGTTTCTTGAAATTGATTGTTTTCAATTTTGGCAAGCAGAAGTAAATTTTTATTGATTCTTGAAATACGTGTAAGTGTGGTATTCATTTCTTCAATAATTTGATACTGATTTGTAGTGAGTTCTTTTTCTTGTAAAAGTAAACTTAGCTTTCCTTTCAAAATAGCTAAAGGTGTTTGAAGCTCGTGAGAAGCATTTTCAGTAAATTCTTTTTGTGTTTGATAGACTTGAATATTCTGTTTAATGAGCCTGCTCAAAGCTATATTCAATTCTTCAAATTCGAATGTAGTCGTTTTTTTAAATTCAATTTCAGAATTATTAGTTAAGTTGAAAGTCTTTAGTTTGGACAAAGTAGAACGAAAAGGTTTCCATAATCGAACTGACAAAACTCTATTTAAAACCAAAAAGCCAACTAATAAAACGATAAGAAATACAAAAGTAATTTGAGCAATAGCCACCACTGTTTCCGAACTTTCTTCTAAATTAGACTCTACTGTTAGAATATAATTTTTTTCATTGAGTTTAATTGTCTTTGACAAACCTCTAAAACGATTTATATCTTCATAGTTTAGATAAGGATTTTTTCTGAAAATAGTGTAGTTGCTGTCAATAATTATATTTTCAGAATTCGTTTTTTCTAAGTTGGTATTGGGCTGAATTTTATTTAAAAGAATAATGCTTTGATTTAATTCAGTTTGATTAAACTCTAATTTTTGAAGTTCATGTTCTATTTTTTCTGCTATCAATTCATTGTTTTCATCTAATTCACTAATCCAAATGGCATCAATAAAATAAAAATAAGTAGGTACACTTGCCAAAAGTACAACAAGCGAATAAATGGTAAATGAAAGTAGTGTTTTGTTTAAGAGTTTTTTCATATTTCCCATTTATAACCTGTGCCATAAACTGTTTTTAGATACAATTCACAACCTGCATCAGTTAATTTCTTTTTCAGATTTTTGATATGTGCATAGACAAAATCATGATTATCAAGCATATCGGCAAAATCGCCAGACAAGTGTTCGGCTAAAGTGCTTTTTGAGATAACTCTGTTTTTATTTCCTATAAAATAAAGAAGTAAGTCAAATTCTTTTTTTGTAAGAATGACGGTTTTGTCTTTTACTAAAACTGTTTTTGAAAGTAAATCAATTTCTAATTCGTTTTGCTGGATGGTATTCGAATTGGTAAATTGTTTTCTGCGAATAATCGAATAAATACGAGCTGCTAGTTCTGAAAGATGAAAGGGTTTTGTTAAATAATCATCTGCACCAAGTTTTAAGCCTTCTATTTTATCATCTAAAGCATTTTTGGCAGAAATAATAATTACTCCTTCTTGTTTGTTTTGGCTTTTGAGTTCTTCCAATATTTTCATTCCATTGCCATCAGGCAACATAATATCTAACAAAATACAATCATATTGATAGGATTCTATTTTGGTAATGGCTTGCCCAAAAGTAGTCGCAAACTCACACAAATAACTCTCTTCAGAAAGATAATTAGCAATGTCTTTGGCAAGCTGAGTTTCATCTTCTATAATAAGGATTTTCATAGCCACAAAGAAACAAAGCAATTTTGAATTTATTTTGAATTAAATCAGCTTATACATTTTCTACAAAAAATGAGTAGCTTTTTTGTCTTCCACTAAGGCTAGTATTTTTTCTGTTTCATCTGGATTGATAACTTTCAAAAGTGGATTTTTATGCGCTGTCTCCCAAATAATATGTTTTTTTTTGTCTGTAAGTTTGGGTTCTTCGGCAATCCAAAAAAAAGAATTTTCGGATAAAGGAGAATTATATTTATTTGAAAGTGTAGAAATAAGAGCTAAATAATTGCTAAAATGTCGGTTTAAAGTTTGTCTATTGCTATCAAAATCTTCTACTTTTGCGCCTATGAGTGCGCCATTTTGTCCAATACAATCCAACTCAAAAGAAAAAGGAATGGGTAAATTGATAGGTTCAAATTTGTAATGGGTATGAATTTTACTTTTTAGAGGTTGGATTAAATTCTGTTCTATTTTTTCCTTCAAAATGATATTTCTCTTTTCTTTATTCTCCTTTATGTTATTTGTTTTTTTACTAGATTCAGAAAAAATCATTTTTACTAAAAACTCTAACGTTTCATCATTGAAAGGTGCAGCAACAGGATTAGGCGCAGAAAATTGAAGTAAACCATTGCAGTAATTGGAAAGATATGTAAAATAATCTTGTTCAAATACTTCTTTTTTTTCGCAATTTGTAATGATTTGATGAGTAAAAAAATCTATATCCATAGCTGAAGACTCTGCACGTAGAAGTTTTGAAGCAAGTTTTTTTTTCTTATCTGAAAAAAAGTAAGAACAATTTTTTCCATCAGAAAACACCAAACCAATGGCGAGAGAATCGCCAGTAGATATATTAGTAGCTATTTTTACCAAAGAATAAAAAACATTCATACCCAGTAGTGTTTAATTTTTTAAGTGAAATTTATACTCTTCAAAAACTTTTCTGTTACGAGTTTCATCAAAAAGAAAAAGAGAGATTTTAGTTATGTCTTTATCTGAAAAGTGAAACTGATTTTGAAGTTTTGATGCAAAATTAGAAAAATGCTTTTGACAAGCAGCAAGAGAAACAAGGAAATAATTTTCTTCACTTTCAATAAAACGCTCATTAATCTCAAATTGTTTCTTAACCAAATATCCAAAATTAGCCTCTAATAAATGGTCATTAATTTTACCTTCAAAAAAATCAGGGTTAAGAAAAGAATGAGATAAGGTTTCGAAAATAAAAGAATGGTCTATCGGAACAGCTTTATATTTCTTAGAATTTTCTACCAAGAGCATATTGTAGTTTGTCGGCTTTCTGTCATCGTTTCCTACCCAAATATCAAATAATGCGATACGAAGAATATCTAATGGATTGTCTAATTTGTCAAAAAAAGATTTCCCATAATCTAAGCCAAAATTATTTATATCAACAGCATTTTTCAAAAATTCTGAACCAAAACACAAACTTTTATAATAAGATAGTTTTTTATTTTTAGGGGAAATAATTGAGCTATTTTGTATAACTAAATCATCAACATTTACTAAAGCATAATTAGAAAAAGGTAAATTGAAATGTTCTAATAGGAAACAAGCCAAAAATTCATTAATTATACAAAGTTCTTTTCCTCTATCATGTTTTACGACATATTTTTTTGCATCATTGCAAGTAGCCAAAAATGGACTGTGTCCACTTGTACTAAACTCTTTTTCTATAAATATTACTTCAACTTTATTCATTACAAATTCAATAGTTTGCTAGATTCTATGTCACTACTTCGGTGCTAAATTAAATAGAAATAAGGTTGTTCTAAGCTATTACATTATAGTTATGGAAGATACTCCTAAATTTTTAGCTTTTTCAATAAAAGATAATGCTTCCTCTAAATCACAAAATTCTAAATAAACCTCTTCGTCATTTAATAATTTATCAATATTAGAAATAGCAGTATCTAAAGGAACATTAAACTCATCTTTTTGTAAAAGTGTAAGTTTTATCTTTTGCATACCTTCTTCCCATCCAAAAAGTTTTATCCTACTATTTTTACTCATAATCTTACAATCTATTTTCTACTTCCCAACTCCATAACTTTCCTAGCAATATCCTTTGCAGCATCAGGACGAGCAAAAGTTTTGATATTATTCTTTAATTTTTCTTGTTGGTTTTCATCATTCAAAACATAAATAAGCGTTGGAATAAGTCTTTCGTTGGCTTCATTATCTTTTATAAGCATGGCTGCATCCTCTTTAGCTAATGCCATTGCATTTTTGGTTTGGTGGTCTTCTGCTACATTTGGCGAAGGAATTAAGATAGCAGGTTTTTCTACCAAAGTAAGTTCAGAAATTGTCAAAGCACCAGCACGACCAATGACAATATCAGCACATTGATAGGCTTTTTTCATATCGTAAATAAAATCATTTACAAAAAGAAGAGGGTGATGTAGAAGATTCTTTGCAGCTAATTGTTTTTTTATAGAATCAATATAAAACTTTCCCGTTTGCCAAATAAGCTGAAAATCATGTTCTAAAATCGTTTCTAGACCATTCAAAATTGCTTCATTGATGACCTTTGCACCACCACTTCCACCCATTACCAAAATGGTTTTTTTTCCTTTCATAAGATTAAAGTAATCAAAATCGGATTGAGTTGAATTAGGCAAGTTTTTTAAATCTGAACGAACAGGGTTTCCAGTAAACTGTATTTTTTGTTTTGGAAAATAACTATCCATATTCGGATAAGCCACACAAATTGCTTTTACTTGGCGTGAAAGAAGTTTGTTGGTAAGTCCTGCGTGTCCGTTTTGCTCTTGTATAAGTGTAGGAATCCCCATTGTTGTAGCTACTTGCAAAACTGCGCCACTTGCATACCCACCTGTTCCGACGACTACATCAGGTTTAAATTCTTTTATTACGTTGCGTGCTTGATTTAAACTTCCAAAAAGGCGAACTGGAAATTTTAAGTTTTCCAAGATATTTTTGGGTGAAAAACTGCGCTGTAAACCCCGAATAGGAAGACCAATGACACGATAACCTGCCTTTGGTACTTTTTCCATTTCCATTTTTCCCTCTGCACCCACAAACAAAATTTCTGTATTTGGATTTATAGCTTTTAGGGCATCAGCAATAGCAATTCCTGGGTAAATATGTCCACCTGTTCCACCTCCACTTATGATTACTCGCACGATAATTTGATTTTTGTGATTTAATATTTTGTAGGTCTGTAGTTTGCTCCTCATCATGAGAAACTACATTCTGTAACTCATTCTTCAGAATGGGAAAGTAATTTTAGTTATAGTCTGTAAAAGTACAAACTCTAATTGAATCTAGCTAGTTTTTAAAATTGATTATTATTTTGCTACAATAATTTTGGACTTTGACAGTTTTGAGAACAAACAAAAAACGTTTTTCTTTGATTATCTTTGTATCAATTAAAAAAAAAGTAACTCTATTTAATAAAAAATAGTTACTGTTGTTAGTGATTAACCAACAACAAAACTAAAAACTTAATTTCTATGAAAAAACTAAATCATTTTTCGTTTGTCGTCTTAACTGCTTTACTTTTAAGTAATGTGTTTTTTTTATCCTCTTGTAAAGATAAAAAAACACAAGAAGAAAATATAGAAACCACCTCACAAGAAAATCAAGAGATGGCAGAACAGGAAGCTCTTTGGGAAAAAGCTACTTCAAATATGCCTGATGCTGATACACTTGCTTTACCTGACAAACTCACTATGCTTAATGATAGTGTTGTTGTAACTTGGAATCGTCTTTTGTCTGCTGAGCGTGAAAAGGATGACATGTTACAAAAATTTGTTCGTGAAGCTCGTTATGTAGAGGGTTTTAATGGAAAAGAGTTGATAGATAAATTGGAAACAGAAAGAAAAGCTCTTCTCAAACTACGTTATGATGATAAGACCATGCAAAGTGCAAAAACAATGGATGCTTATGACAAAAAACTAGTAGAAATTCAGACTCTTATCAAACAAATCAAGGAAAATAATCCAGAACTTGAGCGTTATCCGATTCCTTATTCTGTCATTACTTATTTTTCAGAATTAGACAATACAGATTTTTTATTGCGTAAAAATTATACAGATTATGCAAGCCAACTCAATGAACTCTTGATGGTTAAAAAAGATGAAATTCCTACTTTGGGAGAACAATTTGTAAAGATAAAACCAGCTCCTAAGTTTGAATATGGTGATTTAAACTAAATCGATGTATAACTGTTTATCTATTATATCGAAATTAAATTTAGGAATAGTTATTGCAAAATTACCATCAGTAAGCATTTTAGTTGCTAAATTTTTATAGATGTAGATGAGGGATTTTTTGCCTCAAAACGTCTTTAAAATAAGCCTAAAATCTATTCCTAAATTCCTTATTATACCTATTATGAAAAAATTACATACTTATACAATTTCTAGTTCTTCATTTTTGAGTAAATTGAAAAATTCTCCTTTACGAATGTTTGTCATTTTGGCAGTTGCTGTTAGTTTTCTGCTTTTTTCTACATCTGCATTTATGACTTATCAAAATGGAAACCGAGTGGCTATGCTCTCTGATGTTAATTTTACTAAGGGAGAAAAAATTTCTTATTTAGTGCATTATGGTTTTATCAATGCTGGTGAAGCTGTAGTTAAAGTAGATAATAACTTTCACACTATAAATGGAAATAGTTGTTATAAAGTAGATGTAGAAGGCAAAACAGTTGGTGTTTTTGGTTGGACAACTAATGTAGATGATAAATGGAGTTCTTATATTGACAGACAAAAACACATTCCACGCAAATTTTATAGAAAAATAAAAGAAAACAAATATAGAAAAGAAGAAACAGTAGAGTTTGACCACTCAGCAAAACAAGCTAATGTAAAGTACAAAAAAAGAGATGATAAAAGTTGGACAAAAAAAGAATATCCAATTCCTACAAACGTACAAGACATGATTAGTGGATATTATTTTCTGCGTAGAGTGGATTATGAAAAACTAACTAAAAATGAAATTATCAGAATGGATGCTTTCTTTGAAGATTCAGTGTATGATTTTAAGGTGCGTTATATTGGAAAAGAAACTATCAAAACAAAAATAGGTAAAAAAGAGACCTTTGTAATGACTCCAATTATGCCTGAAAATGGTCTTTTTAGTGGAAAAGAATCTATCAAAATTTGGATGTCAGCCGACGAAGATCGAATTCCACTCAAAATTAGAGCTGATATGTTTATCGGTGGTATTGAAGTGGATGTAACTGAATATGAAAAATAAGAAATAGAATTATAAATGTGATAATTTGTAAGGAAAAGGCTTGCCTTTTCCTTTTTTTATGTCCTAATTTTATAATCTGAATTCTCTAAGTAAATGAGCGTGAGGCGATTTTGAAAGAATCCATTTTATAGATTTTCCTTTATCAGTGCTATTTTTTCTAACAAATTTTCGAATGATGTTCAAGTTTACGAAAGCATCTTTTTCACTTGCCACAATCGTAATTTTGCCTTCATAATTTTCATAAATTTCTTTCCACTGCTTTTCATAAATTTCAAAAGAACGGTAAGCCAGCCAAGCAGAAGTAAGCGAATTTATGCCATGATACACTTGATAACGAATAAGTTTTTGGGCTTTTTTTGGAAAAATAAATGACGAAGTAGAAATAATTATTTCTTTAAATACCTTAGAAGAAACAACTTTTTTGAGCAAAGCATTTCCAAAAAGAGTTTGTGTTCCAAATCTGTACCAGTTACTGATTGCTAAAGTTTCGGGAGCGATTAAGATAATTTGATGTATAGAAACAGACTTTGAAAAATTAGAAACAAACTGTAGTGCAGGACGCACTCCCAAAGAAAACCCAATGATAGTAATAGAGTAATCAAGATTTATTTTTTCTTCTTCCAAAAATTGCTGCATCAAAACAAGCCAGTTTTTTAATGTGGTTTTTCTCTCCTTATCTGATAACTTTTCTACATTATTTTGATTTTTTTCATGATAAAACAATCCAAAACTATATATTTTTAAATTATTTTGAATTGCAAAGTTTTTAAATGCTTCTGTATTTTGTCCGATTCCATGAAAAGCAAACCAAATTTGAGGTTTTGTTTTATTTTCTCTATTCTCATTTTGGCTTTCAAAAATTTCATATTCTAGTCTGTAATCTGTATTCATCACAATGGATTTTGAAAGAAAGTTTGTTTAATTAATCATCTACAACAAATCTTTTATAGTTATCAATTTTCACAATGTTTTTTGTCCGTTAAACTCCTCAGAGTTGAACGAAACGCTTCCTCAGAAGCGTGATAGAAAGCAAATGAATCAAGCTTCTGAGGAAGCGAAATATTCAGTTCTGAGGAACTAAATGCACAGTAAAATATAAATAAACTTTTGAAACACTGTATTAATCATCTACAACAAATCTTTCATAGTTATCAAGTTTCACAATTAAAGTAAAAAGTAATTTTAAATTTTGGTTTCTAAAGGTTAAAATAGTATTTTGAATTAAAAAATGTGACGCAATTTAACATACAAACTTACTTTATACTTTTTTATGAAAAAAAATATATTTTTATCATTTAATAAAAAAACACCTTATTGTTTTTCTAAATTCTTTTTTTATATTCTGTTTTTTAGTTGTCTTACTTTATTTATTTTTTCCTTAAGTTCTTGTAAATACTCCCAAAACTCTCAAAGAGATAAATATAATGGGTTTAGTTTTAAAAGACCTAATAAACGTGCTTTGATTTTGAAATTTAATCTAGTTAATAATCTAATTATTATTCCTATTAAGATAAATGATTCAGATACACTTCATTTTATTTTAGATAGTGGAGTTCAAAATATGCTCATAACTGAACTGGGGGTAGGTGATAAATTACAAGTAGATTATATAAAAGAAATAGAACTCTCTGGTTTAGGTGCAGGTAAAAAATTAATTGCTTACGCTTCTCCCAATAATAATTTTAATATTTCTGGAATTATAGGGCATCATCAAGATTTACTAATTTTGAAAGAAGATATTTTTCATTTGTCTTCTCGCTTCGGAATGCGTATTCACGGAATTATGGGGTATGGTATTTTTGCAGATTTTGTAGTGAAGGTAAACTATGAAAGCAAAACGATTGTTTTTTATAATAAAAAAAAATATCAATATAAGCCACATAAAAAAGATATTGTTATTCCTATCGAAATCATTAATCTAAAGCCTTACATTTGGGCTAAAATACAGCAAAATCCAGTTATTTTGAATGATAATGATTCTATACAAAATGACACAACAGCAATTCCTACAAAGTTGTTGATCGATACAGGAGGAGGACATGCGATTTGGTTAGATATTTCTTCTGATGAAAGGTTACAAATTCCACAAAAAAATAAAGAAGCATATCTTGGAAAAGGGATGCGAGGCGATATTACAGGCTATTTGGGGCGTTCTTCAAAACTTATCTTGAATGATATTGAATTAAAAAATGTCACAACTGCTTTTCCAGATTCTACTTCTATTGCAACTGTAAAAGGGCAAGGAGAGCGAAATGGTAGTTTGGGTGCAGAGATTTTAAGACGTTTTCACGTTATTTTTGATTATTCAAAAAACAGAATGATTTTGAGACCTAATCGAAATTTTAAAGCAGAATTTAACTATAATATGGCTGGAATAGAATTATCTAATCCAGTTCCTGAAACAGCTATTTACTTGATTTCAAATATAGAAAAAGATTCGCCTGTTGCTCAACTTGATGTAAAATTAGATGATCAAATAGTAGCTATAAATGGAATAAACATAAATAAGTTTACTATTCATGAAATCTATGAACTTTTCCGAAGTAAAGAAGGACGTAAAATTGAACTACGTTTGAGAAGAGCAGGGGATGCCTTAAATGAATGGACTGTCAAATTTAGATTAGAAAACCCTATTTAAAGAACAAAAAAATATTTACCTTTGTAGTTATACAAAATCACAATCAGATTTTTTAAGATAAAAATTACCTATTCAATACGTTTTTTATGGATTACGGCTCTTTAATCAAAGACCTTTTAATTATTACACTGCCAGCAGGCGCAGTTTTATACGGCATGTTTTTAGTTGTTAAATCGTTTATAGGACGAGAGATGAATCAATCTTTACTTCAGCTCAAATCTAAAAATAGTGAAATTGCACTTCCTATTCGCTTACAGGCGTACGAAAGAATGGCTATTTTTTTAGAGCGAAATTCTGTCAATAATCTTATTCCTCGTCTTACAGAAGGAGGACAGTCTGCTGTAGAACTACATCAAGTTTTATTATTTACTATCCGTGAAGAGTTTAACCATAATGTAGCACAACAAATTTATATTAGCCAACCAGCTTGGGAATACATAAAAAGTGCTGTCGAAGAGTTTATTTCAGTTATTAATCAAGCCTACCGAGAGCTTCCTGAAGGTGCAACAGGTTTTGACCTCTCAAGACGTATCTTTGAACTACAAGGAGAAAAAGAAATATCTCAAAATGAAGCCTCTCTACAATTTATGAAAGAAGAAATTCAGCAGTATTTTTAGAAAATATATTTCTTTGTGAAGAAATAATTATAATTTTTGATAATGACACTTTCTTATTTTGAGAGAGTGTCATTTTTTTAGACACTATTTATTCACATTTACGCCTTTTTTTTCTAAAACCTTTATCACAACTTCACTTTTTTATAAAGTGGAGTTGATTTGTTTTCGATACTTTGCACATAGATAAATCGTATAACCAAACAAAAGATTTAGTCTATTTAATCAAAAAATACTATGAAACGCAAAGTAGAAGTAGTCATTATTTCAGATGTACATTTGGGAACGTATGGCTCAAAAGCTGTTCCTCTTTTAGATTATCTGAATAGCATAGAACCCAAAATAGTTGTATTGAATGGTGATATTATAGATGGATGGCAGTTTAGTAGAAAATACTTTCCTACTTCGCATGTAGAAGTGGTCAAAAAAATTTTGGATTGGATAAGTAAAGGTACTCAGCTTTATTATATCACTGGAAATCATGACGAAATGATGAGAAAGTTTGTTGGTTTTGGAGTTTCGAATGCCAAAATTGTCAATAAAGTAGTTTTACAATTAGATGGAAAACAAGCATGGGTTTTTCACGGAGATGTATTTGATGTTACGATGCGTCATTCCAAATGGATTGCCAAAATGGGTGCAGATGGATATGGCTTTCTGATTTTGCTCAATAAAGCAGTTAATTCTGTTCTTAAAAAAGTAGGAAAAGGAAAAATTTCACTTTCTAAGCAAATTAAAAATAGCGTAAAATCGGCTGTTAAATCTAAAAATAATTTTGAAACTACGGCTGCTGAAATTGCTATTCAAAATGGATATGATTATGTGATTTGTGGACACATTCACCAGCCCATAATAAAAGACATAGAAATAGAAAATGAAAAAGTATGTTATCTAAATTCGGGCGATTGGGTAGAAAACATGACAGCCTTAGAATATAATGATAAAAAATGGACGCTTTATGTGCATAAAATAGATGAAAATCTAACAGAAGCAGATTTGAAAATCGTTTCAGAAAATCCATTGACAAACGAATATTTATTTGAACAGCTTTTGAAGGAATTTGAATAAAAGAGTAACAAAATATTAAGAGTCTCTGAAGATACTTAGGGTTTAAATCAAAATTTATGAAAAATAATCACTCAAAACCTCGCTTACTTTACGCACTTCAAGCCACAGGAAATGGACATATTAGCCGTGCTTGCGAACTGATTCCGATTTTTAAGAAATATGCTGATGTAGATGTTTTGATTAGTGGAACTTCTGCCGAACTCAAATTACCTTTTGATGTAGATTATAATTTTAAAGGTCTTAGTTTTACTTTTGGGAAAAACGGAGGGATAGATTTTATAGATACTTTCAAAAAAGTAAAGTTTAAACCTTTCATACAAGCAATTACATCACTTTCCGTCGAAAAATATGATATTATACTTTCTGATTTTGAACCTGTTTCGGCTTGGGCGTGCAAACTAAAAGGAAAAAAATGTATAGGAATTAGCAACCAAGAAGCTATAAAATTACCAAATATTCCCAAACCAAAACATAGCGATAAAGTAGGCGATTTTGTAATCAAAAATTACGCTCCCACTTCAGAAGGGTATGGTTTTCATTTTTTGCCTTTGGCTGATACTGTCTTTCCTCCTTTGGTACGTTCCGAAATTCGTAATGCAGTTGCAGAAACGAAAGAACATTATACGATTTATCTTCCTGCTTACGACCAAAAACAGCTTTTGAAGTTTTGTAAACACTTTTTTTATATCGATTGGGAAATTTTTTCTAAACACACAGATACAGAATATAGAGATGAAAATGCTCATATTCGTCCAGTTAATAAGGAAAAATTTACAGAAAGTTTGAGAACCTGTAAAGGCTTTGTTTGTGGAGCAGGTTTTGAAGCACCAGCAGAAGCTCTTTTTTTAGGTAAAAAATTATTGATTATTCCAATGAAAAATCAATACGAACAACATTATAATGCAGCAGGATTGGAAGCTGTCGGAGCAACTATTTTGAAGAATATAAAATCAAAAAAATATGATAAAGTAGAAAAATGGCTCAAAAAAGAAAATCCAAAACCAATTAAATTTGAATATTCGGCTCACCGTCTTGTTCAAACAATTATTCAAAACTACTATGCTACTCAACAAACATCTTCTTTAAAGTTAGAACCTCTGTTTTTACCTAGTTTTGAGCTGTCTTAGTTATAGATTATGTTTACAAATAAGTGTTATACTTAAATATATTTTTATAGTGAGTTAATGGCATCTTCTTATATAACACTTCCCATAAAAGCAATTCAGTTTCATCCAGAAGCTGCTCTAACAGAATACGGTTTGCAAATGTTAGAAAATTGGCTTTCTCTAACCAAAACCAAAAAAATAATCAAAGAAAAAGTGAGTCTAAAATGAAATGTTTAATTGATAAAGTAAATCAAAAAGAAGTCAAACGAATTTCTAAAATTTATGGAACACAGATTTTACTGATTATACAGATTATTTTAATAAAATAGAGCATTTTAAAACGTAATTGTCTTTTGTATTATCCTGCGTTTCATCATAAAAATTACTCGCTAATTAGTTCCAAAAAAATAGTAAAGTACACTACTGATAACTGCCAGTAAGCAGTTGTTCATAAAACCCACCAATTCCTAATTCTCTATCTACTAAATGAATTTCTAGGATAAAGTTTCTAGTATTTCCATCTTTGTCTTTGCTTAACATAGAAGAATGATTTTCTGGATGGATATAAAGTGTTTTGTCTTCTTGCTCTAGTTTTTCGTGTGGAAACTGTCCGACAATATGCCCTGCGATTTCTCCTCCAAACTCCCAACCGTTTTGATTGGCTAAATCTGTTGCTTTTTGATAAAGCTCTGCACCTGTTACTTGAATTTCGTTTTCTATTTTATCTAAATACCAATTTCTGCATTCATTCCAAATACTTTCTACATCATTTTTGAGTTTGAGTTTCTTTGGGTTATTTCCAATAACATAAGTTCTTCCTAAATCGGCTTCCCACTCTTGAAAAATAGGACCTAAATCTAAAAATAAAATATCATCTTCTTGTAATCTCAACAATGGTGGATTTTCATAGTAAGGTAATAGCGTATTTATTCCTGCTCTTACAATACGTGTGTGCCAATGGCGAGTAGTTCCAAACATTTCATTTGCCAATTCATAAATTTCTTGACTGAGCTGCTCTTCTGATTTTCCTGTTTGTATGAGATTTCGTTTTTCTATTTCAGAAAATAACTGAATTGCTTTTTTTTCAGCTTCAATTAACGATTCTAATGGTGTTTTAGATAAATTTTGAGTATTTAAAGACATAAAATGAATGATTTATTTGAAACAAAAATGAATTTTCTTATTTATTAATGCTAAAAATACGCTAATTGAGCGAAAAATAGAACCTTTTAGTATAAAAACTATATTTTTTTAGGGAATAGGCACGAATTTTTACTATACTAAACATACAATGCATTCCTATTTCCTTGAAAGAGCTTTAAAGTTTATCCTCAATCCATTGTTTATTGGTTATGAAAGTTCTATTTTTATGGAATTCTTTGTGTTTTTTAAGAAAAAATACGCATATTGCATAGTCATTTGCCTAACTCAAGTAAAGCTAGAACAAAACATAAAATAATACTTCTACTCATTTTTAGTTAATCAGTTTTGCATTGTAGAATAATCCGTCCAAAAATTGCTATTATATTGCCTTTTTGAATAATGAATATATATATAAAACTTGTACTACTTTGTCTATTTATGGTTGCTTTTACAGGAGGAACAGTTTTCTTCTTTGTAGATTATGAATCACGACAGACATTAGAAAGGCAAATTACAGCACGTATCGAAAAACAATCCTCTTTTGCTATCAGTAATATTGATCGTTTTATCTATGAGCGTGTTACAGATATTCAACAACTTTCTCAAGACCCAATTCTTTCTGATGAGTCTATTAGTCAAGCAGAACTAACTGATCGTATTAAAGAACTACAACTTAAAAATGGAATGTATAAAAGCATTTCCTTTTTTGACCCTACTCGTCTTCGTTTAGCTGATTCTCGTAACCTAAATGTTGGAAAAACTCACGACCTTACTACCTACTGGGAAAAAATAGATCAAGGACAACAAGAGGTTACTATGGATATCT
Source organism: Bernardetia sp. MNP-M8 (assembly GCF_037126285.1). NCBI lineage: Bacteria > Pseudomonadati > Bacteroidota > Cytophagia > Cytophagales > Bernardetiaceae > Bernardetia > Bernardetia sp. MNP-M8. The sequence continues at coordinate 4,340 of NZ_CP147012.1, read as the reverse complement.
CCCCATCTGTTTCACTACAAATTCCTGTAATGCACTTTGCAGCTGTTGTGAGAAGTGATATCGGAACTCGTGTAGGTACAGTGGTTACTCGTGCAGACTTATCTTGGATCAATAGTATTTTTGAAGAATCTATGGCTACAGATTCCCTTATGAGAAATGCAGATATTAACTTACTAGATAAAGAAGGTACAATTTTATACTCTAATACTAATCCTGATGGAGTTTTGAAGGAAAAGTATCATGATATGAAACAACTTACTTATTTTGCTGAGAATGATAAAGTAAAATATCATCTTTTTGGAGATAAAATCTATTTCTATACATTAGAAACTGGTTATTTAAGTTACGCAGGAAATAACTGGATTCTTTTAATCGCTTTACCTGAAGATGTAGTTTATGAGCCAATCTATGATTTGCGTACACAAATTGCAGTTACTTTAGCCCTTGTTATTTTGGTTGCTTCGTTAATAGCTTTTGTAGTAGCTCGTCTGTTTGCTAAACCTATTCTAAGCCTAACAGCATCAGCAAAAGAAATGGGAGAAGGAAACTTAGAAGCTGTTCCAAATATCAAAACACGAGATGAAATAGGAAAACTAGCACAAAGTTTTGGACAAATGGCAAATAAACTCAAAGCCAAAATGAGAGAGCAAGATGAGCTTAACATCGAACTTGCTGCCATTAATGAGCGCATAGAATCAAAATATATACAGATTAATGAACAAAAAGTAGAAATTGAACTTTCAAAAGACCAAATTGAGATGCAAAATAGTGCACTTGGAGAGGCTTTCAAAGAAATTGAGAAACAAAACAAATCTATTACCTCAAGTATTCATTATGCCGAACGAATTCAACGTTCGACACTTCCAGAACACAATATTTTTAATAAATACTTTCCTCATTCTTTTGTTCTTTACAAACCTCGTGATATAGTTTCAGGCGATTTTTATTGGTTTGATGAAGTTACCAAAGATGGAAAAAACTATTTGGTATTTGCTGTTGGAGATTGTACAGGACACGGAGTTCCAGGTGGATTTATGTCTATGCTCGGAAATAATTTACTCACAACTGTAGTAACTATTGGAGGTCAAATAGAACCTGCTATAGTTTTGGAAGAAGTAGATTATGATATTAGAAAGGTACTTCACCAAGATGAGCATTCTGAAAATAGTCAAGATGGAATGGAAATCGCCTTTTGTACAGTTGATTTAGATACTCTCAAAATGAAATATTCAGGAGCACATCGTTCTTTGTATTTTGTTAGAAATGGTGAATTTACAGAAATAAAAGCTGATAGAGCTTCTTTGGGTGGTGTAAGTAAAATTCGTAAGAGAAAACTACAAAACTTAGAGCTTACTACTCACGAAATTCAGCTTCAAAAAGATGATGTTTTTTATCTCTTCTCTGATGGGTACAAAGACCAATTTGGAGGAGAGCTAGGGCGTGTTTTTTCAAGTAAACGTTTTAAGAAATTACTTTATGAAATTCATCAAAAACCAATGCAACGCCAAATGGAAATTTTAGATGAAGAAGTTATGGCTTGGAGTAAAATTTCTGACCAAAAACAAACTGATGATATTATTGTACTGGGTGTAAAAGTTTCAGATTTTGTCTAAGATAGATAAAGAATAGAGTATTGATTTTCACGTTTTTTATTTTTAGTCAAAAAACTATACATCAGCCAATTTTTTCGCTATTAGTTTAATAGTTCTATACTGATAGTTTGTCGACAATAAAGTCTGTTACATCTTTAATAGAAAGAATATTTCACACCTTTTTAAATAAATTTGCTATTTGGCAAGACAGTTGTATTATAGCTAATAACTTTGAAAATTTAATTAAGCAAAACTCATAAAATTCTATTAAGCAATTAATAAATAAGTTGAAAGAAAAGCTAGAAACAAACTAAAAAAGAAACAGTTATTTTTATATTTTTCAAGTAGTTTCTCAATTAAGGCAGAAAGTTGGTAATGTATTTGTATATTAGCTATATATCTCTTTAAATAATCTAAGAATTTATTAAAATATATCAAAATATATTATTCAATACTCTAAATTAGTTTAGCTTTTTTTAAAACAAAACAAGTTAATTCCAAAATAATCTTTATTCTAAACTTTAAAACTGTATAGCCATTATGACAAAAGTATATGCTGGTATTGTAGGCGTTATTTTCTTGATGTTCAGCACTGCTGCAACAATGAATATGAGCCCAAAAGATGATTTTATTAAATCAATCATCGAATCTATTCCAAATCCATTAGAACTTACCACTCTTATTAAAGAAACAGGTACAGAATATGTGAAAGGTGAGCTTGCAAACTCTTCTTCTGCTAGTAAATACACAGACAGTTATGAGCGTGCGCTCAACTTAGGTGTTTATGGAACAGACTTAGGTTTCGCAAGTATTTATAACAAAAATCAAGATGTATTAGATTATCTTTCTGCTATCAAAGAACTTGCAAATGGTCTTAATATCGGACAATTCTTTGACGCTGAAACATTGAAAGAACTTACTTCTAATAGCGATAATTTAGAAGAACTTATTCGTAGCTCAACTCGCAACTTGCAAGATATCAATGAGCAACTTCAAACTGAAAAACGTGAGCATTTGAGCGTTTTGTTTGTAACAGGTGGTTGGATAGAATCTACTCACTTACTTGCTGATATGCACAAAAAGACCAAGAATGCTAAATTGAAAGAGCGTTTGGCAGAACAAAAATTAGTTCTTGATCGTCTTATGATGGCTTTAGATGCACACAAAACACAGCCTAAATTCAATACACTTATTGCACAACTTAAAGAAGTACAAAAAGTATATCGTAATGTAAAAGAAGAAACTGTTGAAGGAACATCAGACACAGTAATTACTGAAGATGGTCCTGTAACAAAAAGCACTTCTACTACTACTTTTACAATGAGCGACAAACATGCTGCTGAACTTGGCGCATTATTGAATGGAATCCGTGGTGGATTTATCAAGTAATCTTCAAATCTGATATTTCGGTATTTTTTATAAGATAAAATACAAAATCCTATTAAATTAATTTTTAATAGGATTTTTTTTGTAAAATTTTGTCTAAACTATTTTAAAGACAAGTAGTTCTTAGAGTTTTAAAGCAAAGATTTACATACCATTAAAAAAAATACAGTTTGGTGTTTTTTTAAACAAAAATCTATAAAAAATTTATGGCTTATAACGAACTCAAAAGCAATCAGCTTTTAGAACTCAAAACTATTCAAGACCTCAAAAATGCAGGTTATCAGTCCAAAACGATAAAAGAAGAATTAAGAGATAATCTAATTAATAGTCTACAAAACAATGGAAATCCATTTGAAGGAATTTATGGATATGAAGAAACAGTTATTCCAGATATAGAAAGAGCTATTCTTTCTCGCCATAACATCAATCTTTTAGGACTTCGTGGACAGGCAAAAACACGTATTGCTCGCCTTATGGTTGGTCTTTTAGATGAATATATTCCTTTTGTGAAAGGTTCTGAACTCAATGACGACCCTTTTAGTCCTCTTTCTCGCTTTGCAAAAGATTTGATAGCTGAAAAAGGAGATTCAACAGAAATAGAATGGTTACACAGAAATGAACGCTATACAGAAAAATTAGCTACTCCTGATGTTACTGTGTCAGATTTGATTGGTGATGTCGATCCTATTCGTGCAGCAAATTTAAAACTCAATTATTCAGATGAACGAGTTATTAATTTTGGACTTATTCCACGTTCACACCGTTGTATTTTTGTAATTAATGAGCTTCCTGACCTTCAAGCAAGAATTCAGGTGGCACTTTTTAATATTTTACAAGAAGGAGATATTCAAATTCGTGGCTTTAAACTTCGTTTGCCTTTAGATATTCAATTTGTTTTTACTGCCAATCCAGAAGATTATACCAATCGTGGAAGTATCGTAACGCCTCTTAAAGATAGAATTGGAAGTCAGATTATTACACATTATCCAACTACTTTAGAAATTAGTAAAAAAATTACGCATCAAGAATCTAGCCTTGCAGAAGCACAAAAAGAGAAAATTAAAGTAGGAGAAATTGCAACTGATTTGGTAGAACAAATTTCTTTTGTTGCAAGAGATAGCGAATATGTAGATGAAAAAAGTGGAGTTTCTGCTCGTCTGACTATTTCAGCGTATGAAAACTTGGTTTCTGCTGCTGAAAGAAGAATGCTTATCAATAATGAAAAAACCACTTCTGTCAGAATGAGTGATTTTAGAGGCGTTGTTCCTGCCATTGCTGGTAAAATTGAATTGGTTTATGAAGGCGAACAAGAAGGGGCAGGAATTGTAGCCGAAAGTTTGATAAATAAATCTATTCGTGAGC